>NZ_JBILJQ010000010.1:0-92038 GCF_044377145.1 Aquimonas sp. | reverse complement strand
CATCGTGACCCTGCCCAGTGAACTCGGAAGCAACGAGATCGCAAGCATGAGCGAATCCGCCACTCAGGAGAACGAATGACAGCTATCTGGTGAACAGGCTGTCTCAAAGGGGTTGACGCGTTCCGACGGTACTTGGAATCAAACAATCCGAGCTTCGACAGGTTCTAGTACCCCTGCCGGCCCTAGGCGTACAACGCCGCATCGCCTCCATCCTCTCCGCCTACGACGATCTGATCGAGAACAACACCCGGCGCATCGCGATCCTCGAAGAGATGGCCCGGCGCATCTACGAGGAGTGGTTCGTCCACTACCGCTTCCCCGGCCACGAATCCGTCCGCATGGTCGAAACCGAGCTTGGGCTGGTGCCGGAAGGGTGGCTACTCAAGCCCCTGAGTGCAGTAGCCAGAGTGAACGCAACCAGCATCGATACGAAGGCGCCCCCGGCCGAGATCTTGTACGTAGACATTTCGTCTGTCTCCACTGGAAGCATCGACATCAAGCAGCCTTGTGCCTTCGTTGAAGCTCCTGGCAGAGCGAGGAGAGTCGTTCACGACGGCGATACGATCTGGGCTTGCGTCAGGCCGAACCGCCGCAGCTTTGCGCTCGTTCTGTCTCCTGAGCCGAACCTCGTGGTCTCGACTGGCTTCGCTGTCCTCACACCCGAGGGCGTGCCTGCGTCGTTTCTCTTCCAAGCGGTCACAACGGATGACTTCGTCGCCTACTTGGTCAATCACGCCAAGGGCGCCGCATATCCAGCGGTGACAGCGGAAGAATTCAGGAACGCCACCATTGTTGTTCCTCCGGATGAACTGCTTTCGCGTTTCGAGGAAGTAGCGGAGCCCATGAAGCGCCTCACGGCCTCTCTTCAACGCCAGAACACCAACCTCCGTACCACCCGCGACCTGCTCCTCCCCCGCCTGATCTCCGGCGAGCTCGACGTCTCCGGCCTGCCCTCGCCGGAAGAGGCATCCGCTGCATGAGCGGGCCCTCGGCTTTCAGTGACTACGTGGTCTTCGTCGACGAGAGCGGCGACCACAGCATGGCCTCGATCGATCCGCAGTACCCCGTCTTCGTGCTCACCTTCTGCGTCTTCAGGGTGGACACCTACATCGACGTGGTCACGCCTGCCGTACGACGGCTCAAGTTCCGCACCTTCGGCCACGACCAAGTGGTGCTGCACGAGCACGACATACGCAAGCGCAAAGGCGCGTTCGCGCGGCTAGGGCGCGAGGCGAGCGAGGCATTTCTGGAGGGCCTGACCGAGGTGATGGCGGCAGCGCCCTTCGACCTGATCGCCGTGGTCATCGACAAGCGCCGGCTGAGCAGCACCTACACCCAGCCGGAGCACCCATATCACCTGGCGATGAAGTTCGGCTTGGAGCGCCTGCACGGGCTGATGAGCGAGCGCGGCCAGCAGGGCCGCATGACCCGGGTGCTCTGCGAGGCCCGCGGCCGAACCGAAGACGAAGCGTTGGAGCTGCACTTCCGACGGATCTGCGACGGCGGCAACTATCGGGGCGAACGCCTGCCCTTCGAACTGATCGTCTGCGACAAGAAGACCAATGCCGAGGGCCTGCAGATCGCCGACCTGAGCGCGCGGCCGATTGGCCTGTCGGTGCTGAGGCCGGATCAGCGCAATCGGGCCTTCGAGGTGCTGGTGCCTAAGTTCCGCCGCGATGCGCGGGGCAACTACCGGGGTGCGGGGCTGAAATGCTTCCCCTGAAAAGCAGAAGGGCCCCCAGGAAACCCCAGGAGCCCAGCGCCGACCGGGAAAGCCCAATCCACTTGGCGAGTAAGCTCGCACGGGTCCACGTCCGATGCAAGAAACTGAGGATGAACGACAGCACGTCGGCTGCCGCCGCGGAGCGCGCGGCCCCAGGTACTGCAGCGCATGGGAGCTGCAGTGGTCGCCCGACTCACTGGCACCCCGAAAAGGATAAGTTGCTGGCGTTAGCGTTGGCTTAGCCCATTCCTAAGCCTTCGCGCCCACCACGAGTTGACGCAACCAATTGATCTGTAAAGACTGAAAATTGGATACCTGCCTTGCCGAGGGCACAGGGACTGGCTGGCTCAATCCTGACCAAGGCAGGCGGTTGACGGACAAGAACGCCCGGAGACGATGGCCATGAATCCTGATCGCAAGTTCCTACGGCCGAGACCGCCACATCTGCTGCTCCTCCCCATCGCTGAAGCACCGAAGCCCCCCTCGGGTCCTGGTGCCCGTCGGGCCGCGGCGCTATTCCAGTCCGAATCAGAGGCCAGCCTCGGCACGACAGCCATCGGTCTGGCGGTCGAGGAGATGCGCGCCCTGGTCGCGCTGGTCGATGGCTTTCTTCTTGGGAAGAACCGGCAGGCACTCGTCGCCAAGGCCTGGTTGGAACAGGTGCACTCGGCGCTGGATCAGCTTGCGAGATCCGTCTCTCGCGGAGCCTTTGAGCTGCAACTTATGACCGTGGATGACGCGGAGCTTGCCGACCTCGAAGAGGCGCTTGAAGGGCGTCCTGCTCGAAAGGATGGGCAGGCTACTTATCCAAGCACGATGTTGAGCTTCTGGCTGGACGAGGTCGAGCGGCGGGGTTACGAGCTCTTCCATCTAGCGATGGGCGCCTTGACCCTGCTCGATGCGATTGAGGTATCAAAGCAGATTTCGACGTGCCGCTACCCGCTGCGCTGAGTCGCTTGATTCCGAAGCAGGGTCGGGCGGCGTCGCGACGCATGAAGGGGCCAAGCCTTGACGAACATCCACTGACCGCACAGGTTTGGATCAATGGCCTCAACGCCTGAAGCACCCAAGCCTTCACCCACCGCCGCCCGCATCCGCGAGATGGCGGCCGGCTATGGCGAACTACGTCTGGTTGAGCGGCCGGCGATCGAGCTGCTTGAATCCCTGGGCTGGACGCATGCCGACCTCTATGCCGAGCGGCTCGGCGCTGAAGGTACTGAAGGCCGCGAGAGCGAGTCGCAGGTGGTGCTGGTGCGGCGACTGCGCAGCGCTCTGGAGCGTTTGAACCCGGGCCTGTCGGCCGATGCCTACGATCAGGCCATCGAGGAAATCGCGCGCGACCGCTCGAAGCAGATCGCCGTCAACGCCAACCGTGAGGTCTACCGCCTGCTGAAGGATGGCGTGCGGGTGAAGGTGCAGGACGAGCACGGCGGCTACAGCACCGAGGTGCTGCGGGTGGTGGACTGGCAGCAGCCCGAGAACAACGACTTCTTCCTGACTTCGCAGATGTGGGTGGCCGGCGACATGTACCGGCGCCGCTGCGATCTGCTGGGTTTCGTCAACGGCCTGCCCTGGGTGTTCATCGAGCTCAAGAAGCCGGCGGTGCCGTTGAAGTCTGCCTTCGACGACAACCTGCGCGACTACCGCGGGCAGTCGGTGCCGCAGCTGTTCCATCCCAACGCATTCATCCTGCTCTCCAACGGCTCGGAGACGCGCGTGGGCACGCTCACCAGCGCCTGGGAGCACTTCTTCGACTGGAAGCGCGTGGAGCAGGAGGACGAGCCCGGCAAGGTCAGCCTGGAACGCGCCCTGCGCGGCCTGCTGGCGCCCGCGCGCCTGCTCGACTACGTGGAGAACTTCACCGTCTTCGAGGAGACCCGCGGCGGGCTGGTGAAGAAGACCGCCAAGAACCACCAGTTCCTCGGCGTGAACCGCGCCATCGCCCAGCTGGAAGGCCTGCGCGCCGGCCCCAAGGGCGAAGCCAAGCGTCTCGGGGTGTTCTGGCACACGCAGGGCTCGGGCAAGAGCCTGTCGATGGTGTTCTTCACCCAGAAGGTACTGCGCCGGGTGATGGGTAGCGCCACCTTCGTGATCGTCACCGACCGCGAAGAGCTCGACGACCAGATCAGCAAGACCTTCAAGGCGACCGGCGCCACCGCCCGCGAGGATGTGCGCGCCACCAGCAGCGAGCACCTCAAGGCCCTGCTGCGCGGCAATGAGCGCTACATCTTCACCCTGATCCAGAAGTTCCGCAGCGAGCCGGGCCTGCCGTTTCCGGTGCTGTCCGAGCGCGAGGATGTCATCGTCATCACCGATGAGGCGCACCGCAGCCAGTACGACATCTTCGCCCTCAACATGCGCAACGCCCTGCCGCGCGCGGGTTTCCTGGGCTTCACCGGCACGCCGCTGATCAAGGGCGAGGAGGAGCGCACCCGCGAGGTCTTCGGCGACTACGTGAGCGTGTACGACTTCGCGCGTTCCATTGAAGACGGCGCCACCGTGCCGTTGTTCTACGAGAACCGCATCCCCGAGGTGCAGCTGACCAACAGCGAGCTCAACCAGGACCTCGAAGCCCTGCTGGAAGACGCCGAGCTGGATGAAGCGCAGGAGCGCAAGCTGCAGCGCGAGTTCGCCCGCGAGTACCACATCATCACTCGCGAAGAGCGCCTCGAAGCGATCGCCCACGATGTGGTGGCGCACTTCACCGGCCGCGGCTACCGCGGCAAGGCGATGATGGTCTGCATCGACAAGGCGACGGCCGTGCGCATGTACGACAAGGTGCAGGCGTACTGGCAGGCCGAATTGACACGACTGCGCACCGAGCTGGCTAAGGCGCAGGGCGACGCGCGCGAGCGCCTGATCGCGCGCATCCGCCTGATGGAGCAGACCGACATGGCCGTGGTGGTGAGCCAGGGTCAGAACGAAGTGGAGGAGCTGCGCGCGAAGGGCTTGGAGATTCTTCCGCATCGCCAGCGCATGCTGCGCGAAGCCTTGGATGAAAAGTTCAAGAACGAAGCGGATCACCTGCGCCTGGTCTTCGTCTGCGCGATGTGGATCACCGGCTTCGACGTGCCGACCTGCTCGACGCTCTACCTCGACAAGCCCATGCGGGCGCACACGCTGATGCAGACCATCGCGCGCGCCAACCGCGTGGCGCCGGGCAAGGAGAGCGGCCTGATCGTCGACTACGTCGGCGTGTTTCGAGCGCTGCAGGCGGCGCTGGCGACCTATGCGCGGCCGAGCGCAAACGGTGAGTCTGAAGAGAACCCCATCCTCGACAAGCGGGAGCTGGTCGCCGCCCTGGAAGCGGCGCTTGCCGAGGTTCACGGCTTCGCCACCGCGCGCGGTATCGCGCTGGATCGGATCGCGGCTGCACAGGGCTTTGAGCGTATCGGCCTGATCGACGACGCCATCGAGGCCATCCTCGTCCGCGAGGCCGACAAGAAGCAGTTCCTGCAGATGGCCAGCCGCATCGCCCGCCTGTTCAAGGCCATCCTGCCTGACCCTCTGGCGAACGATCTGGCGCCCGTCTCCGTGCTGGTGGCTTACCTCGCAGCGAAGATCCGCGCCGATGTGGAGCCAACCGACATCAGCGCGGTGATGAGTGACGTCGAGGAGCTGCTCAACGACTCGATCGCCACCGAGGGCTACCGTATCGGCCCGGCCAGCGAGAGCCGGCCGCTGGTGAATCTGTCCGAGATCGACTTCGAGGCCCTGCAGGCGCGCTTCGCCCAGGGCCACAAGCGCACCGAAGCAGAGAAGCTGAAGCGCCTGATCGAAGGCAAGCTGACGCAGATGCTGCGGGACAACCCTTCGCGCGTGGACCTCGCCGAAAAGTTCCAGAAGCTGATCGACGCCTACAACGCCGGCAGCCAGAACATCGCGGCCTTCTTCGGCGAGCTGAAGGGCTTCGCCCAGGCCCTGAGCGAAGAGGAGCAGCGCGCGGTGGCCGAAGGTCTGAGCGAAGAAGAGCTGGCCCTGTTCGACATCCTGACCCGCCCCGAGCCCAAGCTGACCAAGGCCGAGGAGGCCGAGGTCAAGAAGGTCTGCCGCGAGCTGCTGGAGAAGCTGAAGCGCGAAAAGCTGGTACTCGATTGGCGCGAAAAGCAGCAAGCCCGCGCCGCCGTGATGCAGACCCTCAAACTGGAACTGCGCCGCCTGCCGCCGGCGTTCCCGCGGGAGCTACGAGCGGAGAAGATGGCGCTGGCGTATGCGCATGTGTATGACCGGTATGGGGCACAGACGGCACCACAGGAAGCTCAGCGGTAGCGTTGCTCCCAACCCAGCGCGTACATGCACTGTTCGAAGTACAGCGTCCGCGAGGCCTCAGCATTCCTCGTTGCTTGGCGCTGAGCTTCTTCCCTGCGAGCCATCTCCATGCCTTCGTTCATGCTCTGGGCAATGCCCTTAGGCGCGGGCCTCACAGTCGCCTCGATCTCCTGAGTAGACACGTTGAAGTGGGAATCGGTCGTGCGGATCTTCGCGGAGATCTGGTAAGACTCTGCTCTGGGCGATAGACGCGGACTTGTGGCATCGGAACCGATCCGATGGCCGCGTTGCTGCAGTAGGGATCGCCCACCCGAAACTGCTGATTCAGCGCATGGCCTTCAAGATTGGGGTTCCACCATTCGGGGAAGACCTGCGGCGCGCTCGGCTGCGTTGCGCAACCACCCAGGCTCGCCACGAGCAGGATGAAGCTCGATGCCTTCGAGAGGACGTTCGGCAAACCAGCTGCTGAGGATTGAAGCTCAGGACTCTCCACGAGCGATGCTCCTTTGAGGAAACACAGCGCTCATCTTGCCCAGCCCATCCAGGCGCCGCAACGCAGGATGACTGCGGGACCGGCCGCGGGCCAAACGCCTCTTCCACCAAGTGCCGCGCACTCTCGGCCATGCGCGTGCACCGCAACTCGGGCAGAACCCGCGCTTCGTTCAGGAGAAGGCCACCAGCCTCTCTGCGTGGCACTCCTCCCACACCACTCGCAGTAAGCCATGGCCGAGCACGCCGCAGCGCAGGAACGCCTGGAACTCTTCGCGCACATAGGCGGGCAGGTTGCGGGCTTCCTTCTCAAGACGGGCAATGAAGTCCGGGTAGTGCGCCTGCACGAGCGCGCGCAGCAGCGTGCGCTCAGGAACGTGGCGGGCGTGGCTCGACGCGGTCGCGGTCTTGGCGGCGCAGGCGGCGCGCGCCGTTGCGCGTCCCGCAGGCGCCGCACAGCAATGCACGGAACGCTCCTGTGCATTGACGGTTGCTCAGTGTGCCGCCCGACCTCACCGCCTCCCATCGGCGATTCGCCTGCATGTCGGTCAGACATCGGCGCGTCATGGTGTGGGAAATGTGCAGATCCGGCTCGGCGGATGCATAGCGGCGGCTCGTGCACTCCGCGCGGCTCGTGTTTGTGCGGCTGCCGGATGACAATCGCGTCCCCTGTCCGATTGAACCCGCATCGCATGCGCGCAGAACTCTCCGAAACCGATCGCGTCCCGTCGATCCTGCGGTTCCTGCGCGAGCTCGGTCTGAAGGTGCAGGAAGAACCCCTCGACGATCACTGCTTCTTGCCGGGCGTGCAGATCCGCGCAGGCGCGCTGGTGGTCGACCGCGCACGTTTGCAGTGGCCGGGTGATCTGCTGCACGAAGCCGGGCACCTGGCGGTGCTACCCGCCGCGCTGCGGCCGCTGCAGTCGGGTGCACTGCATGACTGCGAGCTGGTTCCACATGCAGGCGAAGCCGAGGCCATGGCCTGGGCCTATGCGGCCGCCTGCGCGATCGGCCTGCCGGCAGAGGAGTTGTTCCACGCCGGCGGCTATCACGGCCGCAGCGCGGGCCTGATCATGACCTTCTCGCTCGGCGTATATCCGGGCCTGCACGGGCTGATGCAGGGCGGGTTGGCGCATGGCATGGCGCAGGCGCAGAGCTTGGGCACTGCGGCCTATCCGCACATGCTGCGCTGGCTGCGCGAGTAGGCGCCTGCGGACATCCTCAGGCGCGCTTGCGTCGGTGCACGTGGCGCCGCAGTCGCTGACACCGGCTGCAGGTTCCTGGCGAGTTTCGGCACGCGGGGAGCCATCTGCAACAATGCCTGCAAGCAGGCTCGACTCGCCTGCACATGGCTTTCGCGGCAAACCCGTTTCCATGCCGCGCATGTACGCCAGAACCCGACCCGTCACCCTCATCGCCGACAGCCAGTCGCGCCAGTTCCCGCCCACCCGCGCCGAGGCGCTTCGGCGGGTGGCGGGTTTCCTGCCGCGCGCGGCCCGCTACTACGCGGAGACCCGCAACAGCGACTTCGGCCCGGATTCGCGAGCGAATGTGTCGGTGCTGTCGCCTTATCTGCGCTACCGGCTGCTGAGCGAAGCCGAGCTGGTCAGCGCGGTGCTGCAGCGACACAGCGCCGAGGCTGCCGAGAAGTTCATCCAGGAAGTTCTGTGGCGGACGTATTGGAAAGGCTGGCTGCAGCTGCGCCCGGGCGTGTGGACACGCTATCTCGACAGCCTGGCCGCAGCGCGCGCGCGGCTCGATACCAATGCCGGGCTGCGCAGCGCGCTGGCGGCGGCGGAGAGCGGCCGCAGCGGAATCGAAGGCTTCGATGATTGGGCGCAGGAACTGGTCCGCACCGGCTATCTGCACAACCACGCACGCATGTGGTTCGCCTCGATCTGGATCTTCACCCTCGGCCTGCCGTGGGCGCTGGGAGCGGACTTTTTCGCCCGCCATCTGCTCGACGCCGACCCGGCCTCGAACACCCTGGGCTGGCGCTGGGTGGCCGGCCTGCAGACGCCCGGCAAAACCTATGCGGCCAGCGCCGACAACATCGCCGTGCACACCGACGGACGCTTCCAGCCCAAGGGGTTGACGCGAATCTGCGTGGCCCTGCGCGAACCGGCCCTGCCGGCGGCGCAGCCGCTGCCGAGTTTGCCGGCGCCGACGGCTGACACCCCGAGTCTGCTGCTGGTGCATGCCGAAGATCTGGATCCACTCGGCGATCTGCCGCCGGGTTTGGACCTGCGTTCAGCGCTGGTGATCGCGGGCGTGAGCGGAGCGCAGCCGTGGCCCTGGGGCGATCGCGCACGCGCGTTCGTCGACGGCGGCTGTGCGGATGCCGCGCAGCGCCTGCGCAGCAGTGGCCTGCCGGTGGAGGCCGCATCGATGTTTGAGGCCGAGGCCGTGATGGATGCCGCCCTGCGCGTCGGCGCACGTCGGGTGATCTGCGCCGAGGCGCCAGTCGGCCCGCTGGCGGATGCGCTGGACGCGCTCTCGCCTGCGCTGGCGGCGGCCGGCCTGCCCCTGTTGCGCATCCGTCGGCGCTGGGACAGCACCTTCTGGCCGCAGGCCGCACGCGGGTTCTTCGCCTTCAAGGCGCATATCGACGAGGGTCTGCGCGCGCAGGGCATCGGCCTGGGCTGAGCCGCACGCGGCGGGCGTGGCGGCCTGGCAGTACCGGCGCGCGATCGACGCGCCGGGCCTCGCGCATCTGCAGTGCGCACCGGACCTCAGCGCCGGAAACTGGTGGCGAGCTTCGACAGCGTGCCGGCCTGATCTTCCAGCGCGCGTGCCGCGGCGGTGGCCTCTTCGACCAGGGCTGCGTTCTGCTGGGTGGCATCGTCCAGCGAGGAGATGGTCTGCCCGACCTGGCTGATGCCGCTGGCCTGTTCCGACGAGGCGCGCGCGATCTCGGCCATCAGCGTGGCCACCCGCTGCACCGCGCCGACCACACCATCGATCGTGCTGCCGGCGACGTGAACCTGATTGGCGCCTGCTTCGATCCGCGCGATCGATTCCGAGATCAGCGCCTTGATCTCGCGCGCTGCATTGGCCGAGCGCTGGGCGAGCGTGCGGACTTCGCCGGCCACCACCGCAAAGCCGCGGCCCTGGTCACCGGCGCGCGCGGCTTCGACCGCAGCGTTCAAGGCCAGGATATTGGTCTGGAAGGCGATGCCATCAATGGTCGAGATGATGTCGTGCATCCGCCGGGAATCCGCGGCGATGCGGTTCATCGACTCGACCACGGCACGCACCTCGTTGCCGCCCCGGCCGGCGGTCACCGCCGCCGACTGCACCAGGCTCTGGGCCTCGGCGGCGCCATCGGCATTGGCGCGCACGGTGCCGGTCAGCTCTTCCATCGAGGCCGCGGTTTCCTCCAGATTGGCGGCCTGCTGTTCGGTGCGTGCGCCCAGGTCCTGATTGCCCGCGGCGATCTCCACTGCGGCGCCGTGCACGTGCTGCACCGCGTCCTGGATGGCGCCGATCAGATCGCCCAGCCGGGTCGAGGTCGCGTTGGCATCGTCGCGCAGCAGGCCGAAGGTGCCCTGCATCGGCCGGGTGATGCGGTGGCGCAGATCGCCGGCCGCCAGCGCATGGAACGCGCCGCCGAAGGCATCGATGCTCGGCTGCAGCTCGTCGAGCAGGCGGTTCAGGCCCTCACCCACGGTGCGATGGAAACCCTTCAGCCGAGTGGCATCGACGCGCGCGGCCAGTTCGCCGCGCACCGCCGCATCGACCAGGCCGGCGATCTGCCGCTCCACCGCCACATCGTCGGTACGATCGCGCCATTCAACGACATAGCCCAGCACCTCATCGTTCTCACCGCGCACGGTATTCGCGGACAGGAAGAAATGGGCCTCGCCGACCTGGATCTGGGTCCGGTGCACGGTGCGCAGGCCTTCCAGCAGGCTGCGTTGATGCTGGGGGCGGACGTGGAAGCCATCGATGTTGTGGCCGATCAACTGGTCGGGATCAAAGCGCGGGAACTGCTTGCGCAACTCGGTCGCCTGTTCACGCAGGATCGCCACCACCGCCGGATTGACGTAGACGATTCGGCGCCCGGCATCGGCGATCATCATCGCGGTCGAGCTGCTGTCGAGCGCGCGCACCACGCGCAGGTTGGTGGCGGCCTCGGCGCGTTCTTCTGCGAGGCGCTCGCGCAGCCGCCCCTGCATGTCCTGCAGGCGCGCCAGGATACTGCGGCCGTCACCCGGCCGGACTCCGATCGGAGTCTCCAGATCACCGGCCGCGATGCGTGCGGTCGCGCGCGCCGCCTGCACCGGCTCGCCGCCGATATCGCGACGCACGCTCAAGACGATCCACACGCCGAGCGCAGCCATCAGCAGGCCGCTGCCGAACACGGTCGCAAGCTGCAGCCGGCGCACCTCGCTCGCGATGGCGACAGAGTGTGCTGCCATGGCACTGACCTCGCCTTCAATCTGATCGCTGAGTGCCTCCATCGCGACCGCCAGCGCGTCGTAGGCGACCTCGAAGCCGGCAAAGTCGCTGGGCGTTCCGGCCAGCACCTGATCAAGCTCGGTCGAGGCGGCCTGCAGGTAGGCCTCCACCGCCGGCCGCACGCGCGCGATCTCAGCTTGCAGTGCGGGCGCGGTGGCGCGCGCGGCATTTTCGTCCATCACCCGCCGCATCCACGCAGCGTGTTCGGCGAAACCCTGGCGCGCGGATTCGACCGCGTCGGGCCGCTGCTGAGCGGATGCAACCACCGCTTCCAGCACGTCGGCCTTGACCGCGTCGTGCATCATGTCGGCCTCGATCTGGTTGCGCAGCAGGTTTGACACCTTGACCTGGTCGGAGGACCCAACGACCAGGTGCGACTGTCCTCGCAAGCCGAGCAGGCCGACCACCAGTGCACCCAGAAAGCCGGCCAAGGCCAGCAGCAGCAAGCGATTGCGTAAGCTCATGTCGGACTCCGGATCAGCATCGGTTGAACGGGCGCAGCTGCCCGCAGTTCAGATCACGGCGGCGCCCCTGCGTCGGGTCGCCGCTTCAAGCCCCCAGCGGCCGCAGTCATCGCCAGCGCGCGGACAGGCCGACGGTGATCGCGGCATCGACGCTGCGATCGTTCAGGCCCAGTGAGATCGCGCTGTCGAGCTGCAGGTCGGGGCTGAGCAGCCAGGCCGAGCCAAGGTCCAGATAGGCTTCGGTGCCGCCGTGTTCGGTACTGACGATCTGCGGCAGCGCCAGCTCGGCAAAGCTGCGGAAGCTGGGCGACCAGGCACGGCCGACCACGATGCCGAAGATGCCGGCGACGTAGTCGTCCTCGCCGTCGTCATCGAGGATCACGCCGGGCATCACGCCAAGCGACCAGGCCTCCGACAGCGCCCATTCGCCGACCCAGCGCAGCGACGGGCGCACGCCCTCGCCGCGGAAATCGCGGTCGCCGCTGGGCAGATCGAAATGCAGCAGCCAGGCCTGGGCGGGGCCGGCGCCAGCGGGTTCAGCGAGGGCGTGTTTCAACCCGATCGCGAGGTCAGCCACGCCGCTGGTGTCAGCGCGCGATCCACCCGCGCGCAGGCGTGCATCGATCCAGCCATCGGTTTCGAAGCGGGCCTCCCAGCGTTCGGAGAGGCCGATCCGCAGAAGGGTCGGGGTGGCGAAGGCCTCGGCGCGGACGCCGCTTTCGCTGTCGCGCTCGAAGGCGATGCTGGTCTCGACCTGCCAGCGGCCGGCGCCTACGGTGCGGCTGGATTCGACGAAGTCGGGGCGGTCGGTGGCGAGGGGTTCCACGGTTTGGGCGACGGCCGGAGGCGAGATCGACACGGCGGCGCAGGCGGCCAGCGCAAGCACGCCGCAGAGTTTGGGAGTGGGTGCCATGGGTGGCTCGCTTGGCGCGGTCGGAACCACCGCCATGCAAATCGCGTTCCGCCAAAAAACAGACGCTGATCACGACGGTTTGCGCCACGAATGGCGATGCAGATGCGCAATCCAAGGACTCGACAACGGGCGCGCGCATCGCCCACAGGCCGGCGGGCGACGGCTTAGGGCCGCGTCACAGCCGCGTCGCGCGGCCCGATGCACCGCTGGGCAGGCGCAGCAATACGCCCTCATGCTCCAGCAGCCAGCGCTTGCGTTCGATGCCGCCGGCGTAGCCGGTGAGCTGGCCGCCGCTGCCGACCACGCGGTGGCAGGGCAGGATCAGGCTGATCGGATTGGCGCCGACGGCCAGCCCGATCGCGCGCGCCTTGCCGGGCTGGCCGATGCGCTCGGCGAGTTCGCCATAGCCTTGGGTTTGGCCGGCCGGAATCGAGCACAAGGCCGCCCACACCTGCCGCTGGAACGGGCTGCCGGCCGTGCTCCAGTGCAGCCCGTCCAGGGCATCCAGCGCGCCGCCGAAGTAGGCGCGCAGGGCCTGCAGCGCCGATGAAGCGGGCTCGGCGGCAGCACTCACCGCCCAGCCGCCGCGGCCGTAGTGACGGTCGAGCAGGTCGTGCATGCGTTCGCGGCAGTCGAACCAGTCGAGCGCGCGGACGTGGCCGCTGCGGTCGCTCAGCAACACGATCTTGCCCAAGGGGCTGGCCAGGGTTTCGCGGTTCAGTTCAAGCATGCGCGCAGTGTTGCCGAGCCGGGCCGCGCTGCCAATCCCGGCGGCGCCGGGTGCACGCTCGGCGCCGCGCTGGTGGACACCGTGGCGAAGGCTCACAAGTCACGTTGGACAAGATCGATACGTGCGCCGCATCGGCGTGGCAAAGCCGTCGCCGCTTGGGCATCCTGCCGGCCACGGTCGTGGGTGGTGGAGCGGGTTATGGGTGTTTCAGCGGCAAGTCGGGTCAAGGGTCTGTGCGTGGGCTTGATGATGTTCTGCTGTGCGCAGGCGCAGTCACCGCTCGCCGAGCCGGCATCGATTGCAGCAGCGAGCACGAGCGAAGGCGCCGCTCGCGTTGAGAGCGCACGGCCGCGCATCGGCCTGGTGCTGGGCGGCGGCGGCGCGCGCGGCGCCGCCCATATCGGTGTACTGCAGGTGCTGGAGGAGCACCGGATTCCGGTCGACAGCGTGGCCGGCACCAGCATGGGCGCGCTGGTCGGCGGGATGTACGCCAGCGGGCGCTCGGCCAACCAGTTGGAGGAACTGCTGCAGGCGATCGACTGGCCGCGCATGTTCCGCGATTCCGGCGACCGCGGCAGCCGGCCGATGCGGCGCAAACGCGACGATCTCGCCAACCTGAGCAAGGCCGAACTGGGCCTGCGCGAGCGTCGACTGATGGTGCCGCGCGGCGCCCTGCAGGGCCAACGCCTGCTGCTGTGGCTGCGTCGCCATACGCTCGATGTGGCCGGCGTCGAGTCGTTCAAGGAGCTACCGATTCCGTTTGCCGCGGTCGCCACCGACATCGTCAACGGCGAACGCGCGGTGCTCGAAAGTGGTGATCTGGCCGCCGCGATGCGCGCCAGCATGGCGGTGCCGGGCGTGTTTGCGCCGCTGCGGGTCAATGATCGGCTGATGGTTGATGGCGGCATCGTCGACAACGTGCCGATCGCTGTCGCCCGCGCCCAGGGCGCCGAACGGCTGATCGTGATCGACGTCGGCGCGCCCCTGCTCAGCGAGGAACAACTCGGCTCACCGCTGTCGATCTCGCTGCAGATGGTGTCGGTGCTGATGAAGCAGCAGACCGACCGCGCGCTGGCGACCCTGTCCAGCACCGATGTGCTGATCCGCCCCGAGCTGGGCGATCTGTCCTCGGCGGACTTCGAGGCCAATGCGCGGGCGATCGCGATCGGCCGTCAGGCGGCCGAAGCGGCCTTGCCTCAGCTGCAGGCGCTGGCGCTGGACGAGGCCGGGTGGGTGGCGCATCTGGCGGCGCGCACGCGTCCACCCGGTGCGGCCCTGCACTTCAGCCGGATCGAGGTCGACGAGCTGCGCTCGCAGTCGTCCCGTCGTGTCGCCAAACTGCTCGGCACCCTGCTGCCGGGCGAGCTCGATCTCGACCTGCTGGAAACCCGGCTCGACCAGACCATGGCGATCGGCGATTTCGAGCGGGTCGGCTACCGCCTGCGCCGCGAAGGCGAGGACGCGATCCTGCTGGTCGAGCCGATCGACAAGGGCTGGGGCCCGGGCTATCTGCGTTTCGGCTTTGCGGTTGGCGACGATTTCAGCGGCCGCAGCAGCTATCAGCTGACCGCCGATCTGCGCCTGACCGGGCTCGATTCGCGCGGCCGCGAGTGGCGCAACCAGGTCAACATCGGCCAGCGCTCGGGCCTGTTGACCGAGCTGCACCAGCCGCTCGGCGGCGATGGCCGCTACTACCTGCAGACCTTTGCCGACTACGAAGCCACCCGCCAGCCGCTGGAGCTGCTCGGCCAGCGCGTCGCCGACTACAGCAACCGCAGCACCCGCGTCGGCGGTGAGGTCGGCTTCTATCCCGACCCGCGCTGGCAACTGTCGATCGGCCACCAGCTGGGTACACGCCGGCTGCAGCGGGTGATCGGCAGCGACGAGCTGCCGGCCAGACTGAAGTCCGACCTCGGCAGCCTGGTGCTGGCGGCCACGTATGACAGCCTCGATGAAGTCGGCTTCCCCAGCCGCGGCGCGCGGGTTGATCTGGCCGCGCAGCTGTATCGCTCAGCGCTGGGCTCGGACGCCGATGCCGATGTGCTGCGCATCCGCGCCGACCGCCCCCTGCAGTTCTCACCCTTGACCGTGCTGCTCGGCTTCCGCGCCGACTGGGCGCTGCAGGGCACCGACACCGACGAAGCGCTGACCTTTCTGGGCGGCTTCGGCCAGCTGTCCGGGATCGGCGAGAGCGAACGCGTCGGCACCCGCTCGGTGCTGGCGCGCGCGCTGTTCTATCGGCGTTTGAACGGTATGGGCCTCGGCACCGTGCCGCTCTACCTCGGCGGCAGCATCGAGGCCGGACAGAACTGGCTGCCGATCGAGCACCCGAGCGTCGGCGATCTCGACTACGCGGGCAGCGTGTTCCTGGGCGCCGACACCATTCTCGGCCCGGTCTTCCTCGGCTACGGCCGGGTCAGCTCGGGCGAGGGCGCGACCTTTCTGCGCATCGGCAGCGTGATCGAAGACCTGCGGCGCTGAGTTCACGCGAAAGCGTTGCGCACCTCATGCCGCGTTCGGATTGTTCGTCCGCGCTGGGCTCCCGAGGTGCCTACTGCTGGACCAGTTCAACCGTGCCCCTGCCCTTCGCCTTGGCCCGATACAGGGCAGCATCGGCGGCGGCGATCAGGCTGTCGGCATCCTGCGGTGAGGCACAGAACACGATGCCGATGCTGGTGCCAACCTGGCGGGTTTCGCCGCCCAGCACCATCGGCTGCTGCATCGCCGCCAGCAGTTTGTGCGCGGCCTGCAGCGCGATGGCGGCCGCGTCGATGTGCTCCATCAGCACCATGAACTCGTCGCCACCCATGCGCGCCACCACGTCGACTTCATACACGCTGCTGCGAATGCGCTCGGCGAACGCCCGCAGGGCCTGATCGCCGGCGGCGTGGCCGAGGCTGTCGTTGATCTGCTTGAAATGATCGAGATCGAGCGCAAACAGGGCCAGCGGCATCCGATAGCGGCTCGATCGGGCCAACGCGCGCTGCAGCCGATCCTCGAACTGGCGACGGTTGGGCAGGCCGGTCAGCGCATCGGTGCGCGCCAAGGCCTCCAGTGCCTGCTCGGCCTTTACGCGTTCGCTGACATCGCGGCCGGAGTAGACGACATCAAAGCCGACCCCGTCCTCGGCCGGCACGCGCTCGGCCAAGGCCTCGATCCACACCCAGTGGCCCTCACGGTGCTGGACCCGGAACTGCACCCGCGCGGTGCCGCCATCGGTGAACAGTGCGGCCAGGCGCCGCGCCAACATGACGCTGTCGTCCGGATGCACCAGATCCCAGCGCGCCTGCACCAGCTGCTCGGGGCTGAAGCCGAGCAGCGCCTCGGACGAACGCGACACGTAGCGACGCCGCCCGTCGCTGCCGAGGCGCACCACCAGATCACGCGAATGCTCGGCCAGCAACCGATAGCGCGATTCGCTGCGCTCAACCAGCCGCGCCATCCGGCTGCGTTCGGCCAGCAGCAGGGCCAGCGGCAGCGCCAGCAGCCAGGCCGACAGCACGTACACCTGCAGCACCAGCGAACGCGCCAGCAGGGTGTCGGCATAGATCAGATGGAACGGCCCGCTGCCGACTGCGGCCGCAATCGAGCTGGCCACGGCCAGGGTCAGCACGCCGACCACCGCACCGGCCATGCCGGTGCGGAAGGTCAGCAACATCAGCGGCAGCAGGGGCAGGAACAGCAGCGGGTATCTGTTCTGCAGCATCACGCACAGCAGCACCGCGACCAGCAGCAGCCACAGCTGCATGAATTGCCGACGCCGACCCGGCTGACCAATGGCGCCCGATTTCATCCCGATCACCGCGAGAGCCAGGCTGCCGGCCAGCACCATGCCCAGCAGATGTGCGCCAAACCAGCTCAGCCAGCGGCTCAGCGCTGCATCGCCCTGCGCGTCCTGCAGCAGCAGGATCACCAGAGCAAGGCTGGCCGAGGCCGCCGTGGCCGCGAGCGTCGCCAGGCCAGCGACGCGCGCCGCCTGCAGGCGCTGGCTGGGCTCCAACAGTTCACCGCCGAAACGCCGGGTAAGCGCCGCGATGCAGAAAACCTCCAGCAGGTTCATCGCCGACAGCGCCAACCCCTGCATTCCTTCCAGCACGACGCGCGGCAGCAGCAAGCCGGCCAGGATCGCCAGCAGCAGACCCCGCCATTGGCTGTATCGGCGCGACAGCAGCACCGCGGTCGCCAGCCCGTTCGCCAGCCATACCGCAGCCACGCCCGACTCCATCCGGGTCAGCCACAGCGACAGCGCCGACAGCCCGGCCACTGCCAGGCCAAGCAGCAGCGCCTGCCCGAGCGCGGCGATGCGGGCGCGGGTCGGCGTTGTTGGCTGAAGGGAATCGTCTACAGACATCGGAGGCAATCGAAACGGGTGCCTTGACCTTGATCGAGGGCTGCGGCAGGCACCGCGCCAGACCCGAGGCGTGCGCGGTGGCGATCTGCCAAGGCATGCATCAGCCGTGCCGGTGGCGTCGACACTGGCCGCGAGTGGTCCTCGCGTGACAGGAACAGACTGGGTGCCGGCGAATCGTGACGACAATCGAGCGCGGGGCAGCGGCTGGGTGGCGCCATTGCAGCGCCGCGCGAACCACGATGGCGCCGCATTGCATCGAGTCACTGACGGCGGGCCGCGCGCCGAGCACTGGTGTGGTGATTCTTGATTGCCGGACAGTGACAGCGAGTGGCTGTACGTGGCTGGCAAGGCGCGACGACGAGTCATGTCAGCGCTATGGCGAGGAGGAGCAACGCCGCCAGCCGCGAAAGGACGCCGCAGACGCATTCGATACGGTGCGAAGCACTGCACTAGACTGCCACCTGCACATCCAGGCGGCACCCGCGACCGTGCCAATGACCGACGCTTCCAACACCCCAGGAGTCCGGCCGTGATCAGCCGCTTGCCGCGCTGGGTCTGGAGCGGCGCTGCCTTGCTGGCGATGGTGGCCGGCATGGTCAATGTGGTCGCCTTGCTCAGCTTCGAGCATCAGTCGGTGTCGCACCTGACCGGCAACACCTCGATCGCCGCCGCTGCGCTGGCGCGGGGCGACATCGGCGGTGCGCTGCACTTCGGCGTGATCATCGCGGCCTTCTTCGGCGGCGCGGTGCTGAGCGGGTTTCTTATTCAGGACAGCACGCTCAAGCTCGGCCGGCGCTACGGCGTCGCCCTGGCCCTGGTCGGCCTGCTGCTGGCCGCCGCGGTGCCGCTGTTCGAGTCCGGCCAAGCGCTGGGCCTGTATGCCGCAGCGCTGGCCTGCGGTATCCAGAACGCGATGGTCAGCACCTACAGCGGCGCCGTGGTGCGCACCACCCACGTGTCCGGAATGTTCACCGACCTCGGCATTTTCCTCGGCCACTGGCTGCGCGGCATGCCGGTCGAGGGCAAGCGCATCACGCTCAGCCTGTACGTGATCGCTGGCTTCGCCAGCGGCGGCCTCGCCGGCGGTCTTGCCTTCGCTTGGCTCGGCTATCGCGCCCTGCTGCTGCCGGCCGTGCTGGTGCTGTGCGTGGCGGCGGGCTATGTCATCTATCGCCAGCGGAGCGGCCACGTGGGCTGAGCGATCATGCGCCGGCACCGCGCGGACCGCGTGCACCGACACGCTTGACCGCGTCAGCCGGCGCGAGCGGCGCCCGGCGTCGGTCGCGAGTGAGCGCGGGGCGCAGTGATGCGCGGCAACGCATGGACACTGCAAAGGCTGGAAACGGCAGATGCGAGGTTTCGGCAGCCGCACCGAGCGTCGTCATTTCAGAGCGGTCATCCTGGGGCAACGCCGAAGCATTCAGCGTTGCCGCGCGCCATGCAGGGCGCGCTCGCGGATCGAGCACCCAATGTTCGAGCAGGCGTGACCGGGCGCAGCGACGGCGTAGCCTTGCCGCAGCCGAACGAGTCCGGACATGTGCCGGACTCGCGACCACTGATCGAACGAGGACGGGCTTGATCAGCCTTGCCCCAACTCAGCTCAAGGCGTTGCCCTGGAAAGCCTTCGCATAGCGCAGGCCGAAGTACAGGATGAACCCGTAGCAGAGCATCGGCACGACGAATGAGAGCTGCAGGCCTGCGCTATCCGCCATGAATCCCTGTGCAAACGGCACCAGCGCTCCACCGACAATCGCCATGCAGAGCACGCCAGAGGCCTGGCCGGTACGCACGCCGAGCCCGTGCAGCGCGATGCTGAAAATGGTCGGGAACATGATCGAGTTGAACAGGCCGACGCCGATGATCGCCCACATCGCCAGCGCGCCTTCGCCGAGCACAGCGGCGAGGATGAGCACGATTGCGCAGGCTGCGTTGAACCCGAGCGTCAGGCCGGGGCTGACTTTGCGCATCACCGCGAAACCGATGAAGCGGCCGACCATCGCGCCGCCCCAGTAGTAGGCGACATAGTGGGCCGCGCTGGCGTGATCGAGGCCAGCGATCTGCGGCTCGCCAAGAAAGTTGATCAGGAAACTGCCGATGCTCACTTCGGCACCGACATACAGGAAGATCGCGATGGCGCCGAGCAGCAGATTGCGGTGACGCAGCACGTCCCAGGCTGAACCTCCATCGACGGCGTCGGCCTCCTGGACGACCTTCGGCAGCTTCGCGAAAGCGAATGCAATCGCCAGCACGAGCAGGGCGCCGGCCAACAGCAAGTAGGGACCGCGGACGGTGGCCGCTTCCGCGGCGCGGTGGGCGGCGCGCTGCACCTCGTCCATCGCGGCGAGTTCGACGTCGCTCAGCAACACCGCGCCGCCGAGAATCAAGGCGCCGCCAAAAATCGGACCCACGGTGGTGCCCAGCGAGTTGAAGGCCTGGGTCAAGGTCAAGCGGCTGGAGGCGGTGCGCGGCTGACCCAGCAGGGTGACGTAGGGATTCGCCGCCACCTGCAGGATGGTGATGCCCGAGGCCAGCACGAAAAGCGCGAACAGGAACAGGCCGTAGCCGCTGGTGGCTGCCGGGTAGAACAGCAGGCAGCCGCCCGCGGCGATCACCAGGCCCGCCACCGCACCACTCTGGTAGCCGATGCGCTTCACGAGTCCGCCCGCAGGCAACGAGACCACGAAGTACGCGCCGAAGAAGCAGAACTGCACCAGCATCGCCTGCACGTAGCTCAGGGTGTAGATCGACTTGAGGTGCGGGATCAACACGTCGTTCAAGGACGTCAACAGACCCCACATGAAGAACAGCAGCGTGACGATGACGAGCGCGCGCGTGTTGGTCGCGCCTCCCTTGTCGGCCGCAACGACCGCGGCTGGCGAATAGCTGGAACCCATGACACACCTCCCCTGCGATCCGCGTTGTGCGGACGCCCCGGGCGGATTCTGCCTGCCTCGCTGCAGCCTGACAACGCTGTCAGCTTGTGACTCATGGTATTCGGCTGCCGGCACGCGAAACGCCGGCAGCCGCTGCGAGATGGCGTCGCGAGCGCATCGATCCCGCTGCCGCGGCAGCGGGCGCTTCGATCCCTGGCAACGCCGAAGCTCAGCGCTGCTGCGGGCCACGTGCCAGCGCGCTCGCGGATCGGGCTGACACGCCTTGGCTCCACGCTCGCGCCGGCTTCGAGCCCTCCGTCCGCACAGCACCAGAGCAGCGCAGACTTCGGCGCCCTTGAAACCTGCACCGACGGACAGACCACCGGCGCCTGTGGCCTTGGGTGCATGACTGCAACGCCCGCCGCGCTGAGCGCGTCTGAAATCGATCCGCCGTACCGCGGCCACCTCGCGATGTCCGTGGCGGCCGCAGCAGGCGGATGGTGCCCACAGGGACTCAGGCCTTGCGATACACCTCACCGCCCTGTGCCCGGAACTCCGCCGCCTTCTCGGCCATGCCGCGCTCCAGCGCTTCGGCGGCATCGGCCACGCCCTGGTCGGCGGCGTAGTCGCGGACGTCCTGGGTGATCTTCATCGAGCAGAAGTTCGGCCCGCACATCGAGCAGAAGTGGGCGGTCTTGTGGGCGTCCTTGGGCAGGGTTTCGTCATGGAATTCCTGCGCTTTTTCCGGATCGAGGCCGAGGTTGAACTGGTCTTCCCAGCGGAATTCGAAGCGGGCTTTGGACAGCGCGTTGTCGCGCATCTGCGCCGAGGGATGGCCCTTGGCCAGATCCGCCGCATGCGCCGCAATCTTGTAGGTGATGATGCCGTCGCGTACGTCCTGCTTGTTGGGCAGGCCGAGGTGCTCCTTCGGTGTGACGTAGCAGAGCATCGCGGTGCCGTACCAGCCGATCATCGCCGCGCCGATCGCGCTGGTGATGTGGTCGTAGCCGGGCGCGATGTCGGTGGTCAGCGGCCCAAGCGTGTAGAACGGCGCCTCGCCGCACTCGCGCAGCTGCTTGTCCATGTTCTCCTTGATCAGCTGCATCGGCACGTGGCCGGGGCCTTCGATCATGGTCTGGATGTCGTGCTTCCAGGCGATCTTGGTCAGCTCGCCCAGGGTTTCGAGCTCGCCGAACTGGGCAGCGTCGTTGGCATCTGCAATCGAGCCGGGGCGCAGGCCGTCGCCCAGCGAGAAGGCGACGTCATAGGCCTGCATGATCTCGCAGATCTCCTCGAAACGCGTGTAGAGGAAGCTCTCCTTGTGATGCGCCAGGCACCACTTGGCCATGATCGATCCGCCGCGGCTGACGATACCGGTGACGCGCTTGGCGGTCAGCGGAATGTAGGCCAGGCGCACGCCGGCATGGATGGTGAAGTAGTCGACGCCCTGCTCGGCCTGCTCGATCAGTGTGTCGCGGAACAGTTCCCAGGTCAGCTCTTCAGCGCGGCCGCCGACTTTCTCCAGCGCCTGGTAGATCGGCACGGTGCCGATCGGCACCGGCGAGTTGCGCAGGATCCACTCGCGGGTTTCGTGGATGTGCTTGCCGGTGGAGAGATCCATCACCGTATCGGCGCCCCAGCGGATCGACCACACCATCTTCTCGACTTCTTCAGCGATCGACGAGGTCACCGCGCTGTTGCCGATATTCGCGTTGATCTTCACCAGGAAGTTGCGGCCGATGATCATCGGCTCGCTCTCGGGGTGATTGATGTTGTTGGGCAGGATGGCGCGGCCGCGGGCGATCTCGTCGCGCACGAACTCAGGTGTGATCAGGCCCGGCAGGCTGGCGCCGAAATCCTCGCCCGGGTGCATGCGGCCCTTGCTCAAGCCATGGCTGCGCGCGTGCTCGACCAGGGCCTCGCGGCGCTGGTTCTCGCGGATAGCGACGAACTCCATTTCCGGGGTGATGATGCCGCGCTTGGCGTAGTGCATCTGGCTGACATTCGCACCCGCCTTGGCCCGCCGCGGCGCGCCCAGGTTCGGAAAGCGCACGCTGTCGAGTTTGGCGTCGTGCAAGCGCTTCAGGCCGAACTCGGAGCTGATCGCCGCCAGCACCTCGGTGTCACCACGCTCGGCGATCCAGGCCTCGCGCAGTCGCGGCAGGCCCTGGCTCAGCTCGATGCGCGCGCTTGAATCGGTGTACGGGCCGGAGGTGTCGTACACGGTCAGCGCCGGGTTCGGTTCAGCACCGAACAATGCCGGCGTGTTCGACTGGCGGATCTCGCGCATCGGCACGCGCAGGTCGGGGCGCGAGCCGCTGACGTGGATCTTGGTCGAGCCGGGAATCGGGCGGGTGACTTCGGTCGACAGCGCTTCGGTGGCGCGCTGGAATTCTTCGGGCAGGGCATTCATGGCGGGTGTCCTTGGAGTGGAAAACCAAGCGACGGCGCCGAGGTGCAGGCACAGCGCGACGGCGCCGGGCCCTGCTCGAAGCTCCCTACGCCGGTGTGAGCCGGATCAGGTTCAAAGGGACTCTCTCAGCCCGGCTGTCGCCGGACACCCCCGCTTGCGGGCGCATTGAAACATGATTCTCAGGCGATGGGCGGATCAGAAGCAGGCGCAGAGGCCGCACAGGCGGGCCTTGCAGTGCGCCCGCAGCCGGGGCAACCATTGCCGGTGCCGCCATCTGCGCGTCGGCCTTGATGCTGGGGCACCGTATCCAATCGAACATGATCACCCCGACACTTCCCGGCGAAATCACCGAACTGCTGTCGCGCGCGCGCGCCGGCGAACGCGGCTGTCTCGACCAAGTGTTTGCCCTGCTCTACCCGGAGCTGCGCCGACTGGCGCACGCCCGCTTGGTCGATAGCACCCACGGGGCGACCGCATTGGTACACGAGTGCTATCTGCGCCTTGCCCACAGCAGCGAGCTGGGTCTGCAGGATCGCTCCCACTTCATGGGCAGCGCAGCGCGGGCGATGCGCTCGGTGCTGGTGGACCAGCACCGGGCCAGGCACACCGAAAAGCGCGGCGGCGGCCAGTTCGAGCTGACCCTCGGTGCCGCCGATGCGATGGACATGGACAGTGGCGTGGACATGCTCGCGCTGGATGCTGCGCTCAACGCGCTTGACCAACTCGACCCAGCCCAGCGCGAACTGGTCGAGCTGCATTTCTTCGCCGGCCTTGAACTGAAAGAGATCGCCGAGATGCGCGGCGTCAGCGACAAGACCATCGGCCGCCACTGGCAGCGTGCGCGCGCCTTTCTGCGCGTGCAGCTCGACGACTCCTGAACGACGCAGCGACGGCATCTGTCCCGCGCCGACGGCGATGCGGTCGCCGATGGGGCATCCGCGCCGCCTGTTCGGGCCGTCCTCGCCGCTCGCGCATTCGAACAGCAAGGCAAGGGCGTGTTTGCTCTTGAGCCAAGCCTCGTGCGTCGCACTCGGTCGCAACTGGCGCGCAATCAGCCCGCGCTCCGAGTCCCGCTCGAAGCGGGCAAGGGCTACCAAGGTCCGGGTTTCAGAGGTCCTCAAACCCATCGGCAAACACATCGATCTGCGGCTGCACTTCAACCGCACCGATGTCAGTGAAGGCCATGCTGCCCGGTCGCGTCTGCAGGTGGAAGGACTCGCCGTGGAAGTCGCGCGAGTTGGTGGTGATCGAACAGCGGTCGATCAGCTGGGGGCTGCGCGGGGCGTAAGTCTGCGGATCAAGGTCGAAGGCCGAGGGCGGTAGCGTTGTGAAGCTGCCGAGGGTGGGATCGGGGTCGACCACGTGGGCGGCGAAATCCGCGGTCGACTGGTAGAAGCCGCACCAGCCGCGGGTGAAGCGCGCGGTCGTATCGTTGCCGCCGATGTTGGCAGGCGCGGGGCTGACGGTCGAGGCGAGAATGCTGGCATAGGCCGCCGCGGTACCGGCATCGTCGAGCCGGAAGAAGCGGTCAAGCCCGCTGCGCAGGATCGCCGTAGTGTTCAGGAGCAGCACAGTGCCGCCGAAGGCGGAGTAGAACAGCGAGCGTCCCGCGACGCCGCTGGCATCGGTGACCGAGTTGTCGTCAAGGATGCTGGCAACAAGCTGAAGCCGCGAATCGGCATCCACCGCCGCGAACATGTTCTGCGTGGCCTGGTTGTCACGCACGCTGGCTCGCTGCAATCGCAGTCTGGCGCCGCTGGAAGCTCCAGCCAGTCGGCCCGTGCTCCCCGTATCGGGCGCGTTGTTGTGCAGGCTGACGCAGGGCACGCTGTTGAAGAAGCTGCAGCTGACCGCGTTGCCCGAAGGCCGTATCTCCAGATCGATCCCGTTGCTGGCGGACAGGCCGAGCACGCCGCGGCCCGCCTGCTGCGCCACCACCAGGTTCTGCAGCCGGAACCGGCTCTCGCCCAGCGGGCGCGTGCTCGTGCCGAGGCGGTAGCTGCCGCTCAGGCACAGGCCCGGGTTGAAGCCGGTGTTGCTGCTGACCGCAAGCAGCGCTGGCGAGTCGTCGGCCGCACCCAGCACGCGCACGCCGGCGGTGGCCGGCTGGCTCGCGTCGAGGGTGCCGGTGCCGGCCGCGCAGCCGCCGGTTTCGGCACTGCTCTGGTTGCCTACGATCCAGACCAGGCCTGCCGCGGACGGCCGCGGCTGCAGGCCGCCGCCGCCTTCGAGACTGCCGAAGCAATGAAAGGCGGCGCCGCTGCCGGCCTGGTTGAAGCCGATCACCGTGTCGCTGGCGATGATGCTGCCGTGGCGGCTGGTGCCGACGCCGCCAGCGGGCGGAATGCCGCCGCAGTAGAGGCCACCGCCCATACCGCTGGCGGTGTTGCTGACGATTTCCGCGCCTTCGGTCAGAAACAGGTCGACCCGCGCCAGCGGCTCAGACACGGTCACCAGGCTGCCGGTCAGCACCACGCCGCCGCCGTCGATCGCGCTGTTGCTGCGAATGCTCAAGCCGCGTCCCAGCAGCACCGAAGACCCGCCGCGGATCGCCAGCCCACCGCCATAGGCATTGACGCCACTGCCAACCGCGTCGCCGCCGGTCAACACGATGCGGCGCATCTGGAAGGTGCCGACGCGGCCGTTCAGCCGCAGATCCAGCACGCTGCGCGGTGAGCCGCCGCTGCCGTTGAACACGGCGCGGTCTGCATCCAGCGTGGGATCGCCTGAAAGCCCCGAGCTGCAGGTGTCGTAGCCGCTTTCGAGCAGCACGCCGGTCTGGACAACGCTCGGCGTGTAGACCATGCCGTCGGGCACCGCATAGGTGCCTTTGTTGATCAGCACCGAATGCAAGCCCGGCTGGTTCTGCAGCGCGTTCAAGGCGGCCTGCAGGCTGGAATGGGTGCAGGCGACATCGCTGCCGACCCGCAGCACCAGCGCCTGCGCGCACGGTGCGGCCGTCAATAGGGCGAGCAGCAGCAAGGCGCAGGCCTGGCGGACACCCAGCGGCGCGCGTGGGCCGCTGAGCGAATCAATCGATGCGTTGCACATGGATGGCCTCCGGAGCGATCGTCCCCGTCCGCAGGTCTGCGTTCGGGTCTTGCTGCCAGGAGACACACGCGAAACCGCGCGACCAACAGACACCGCGTCCGCGCTCGCTATGCTCTGCCACCTGGCGCCCGCCCACCGTGCAGGAGTTGCGAGCATGTCGACCCCTGATCGCGGCATCCCACCGGCGGTCGCTGACGCCGCTGAGCTGGCGCTCTGGCGCGCGGCCGATCGCGTCTTCGACCAGCTGCTTGAGCTGGAACCCGACGCGCGCGAGGACGCGCTGCAGGCGCTCGCGCTGCCACCGGAGCTGGAGCAGCGCGTGCGGCAGCTGCTGCGGGCGGATTCAGCGGCCGACGCGAGTTCGGGCCCGGGTGTTCTGGCCCCGGCGGCGGCACTGCGCGGACGCCAACTCGGGCGCTGGGTGCTGGAGGACGAGCTTGGACGCGGCGGCATGGCGGTGGTCTACCGCGCGCGCAGCTTCGAGGCGCCACATCGGCAGGCGGCGCTGAAGCTGCTGCCGCTGGCGACCCGGACCGAGGGTGTTGAACGCTTCCGCCGCGAGCAAGCGATCCTGGCCCGCCTCGACCACCCGCGTATCGCTGCGCTGCTGGATGCGGGCAGCGCGGAGGACGGCAGTCTGTGGCTGGCGATGAATCTGGTTGAAGGTCAGCCGATCGATCTCTGGTGCAGAAACCAGCGGCTGGAGCTGCGCGCCCGCGTGGGGCTGCTGCTGCAGGTCTGCGAGGCCGTCGCCTACGCCCATCGCAGCCTGGTGGTGCATCGCGACATCAAGCCTTCGAACGTGCTGGTCGACGCCAGCGGACACGTGCGGCTGCTCGACTTCGGCATCGCTCGCTTGACCGAGGACGAGTTCGATACGGAAGCCACCGCCACCCGCTGGCGGGCGCTTTCGCCTGCCTATGCGGCGCCCGAACAGTTCACCGGCGGGCCGGCCACCACGGCGATGGATGTGTTCGGCCTGGGCGCACTGCTGTACACCCTGCTGTGTGGGCAACCGCCGCGTTCCGGCACCGATTCCGATGCGCCGATCACCCAGCCGTCGCGGTGTCGCGCCAGCGTGGAAGACCCGGATCTGCCGCCGGTACAGCTGCTGCGCGGTGACCTCGACGCGATCGTGCTGAAGGCGCTCGAACGCGACCCCGCGCGTCGCTATCCGAGCGTGGAAGCACTGGCCGCCGATCTGCAGCGCTGGCACGACGGCCGTGCCGTGCAGGCACGCGCGCCGACCCTGCTGTACCGCTTCAGTCGCACGCTCAAGCGGCACTGGCTGCCGGCCGCGCTGGGCCTGATCGCGGTGCTGGCGCTGCTGACCGGCAGCGCGATCGCGCTGGAGCGCGCGGCCGCCGCCGAGCGCGAGCGCCAGGCCGCCGAGCTCGCCCGCGCCGATGCCGAAGCGGGTCGCGCCCGGGCTGACGCGCTGCGTGGCTTCCTGCAGGGCGTGTTCGAAACCGAGGTGCCCGGGCGGCCGCGGGAGGAATTGCCGAGCACCGCGATGCTGCTGCAGGAAGCCGAAACTCTGGCGCTGAATGCACAGGGTCAGCCCGAGGTGCGCGCCGACATGCTGGATTCGATCACACAGGTGTGGATCGCGCGCGGCGATCAGGCGCGTGGCGGGCACCTGGTCGACGCCAGCCTCGCCCTTTCGGAAACGCTGACCGCGACGCCCGCGCTGGCGGCGGAGATCGCCGCACGTGCCCTGCTGCGGCGCGCGCAGCTGGAGCGACAGCAGCGCGAGCCCGAGCGCGCACTCGACGCCTTGGCACGCGCGGAACAACGCCTCGGCGTTTTGGCCGGGAGCGAGCTGTGGGCCGAGATTCGGCTCGAACGCGGCCATCTGTTCGGCGATCAGCGCCTGTTCGCGCAGGCGCTGGCGCAGATCGAACCGCTGCTGGCCGAGGCAGGCGCGTCGCTGGCGCCGCGCAGCCGTCAGCGGCTGGTGAACGCGCTGGCGATCTATTACGGCCAGCTCGGTCGGCACGACGAGGCGCAGGCGCTGCGCGTCGAGTCGTTGGCGCTGATGCGTGCGCTGTACGGGCCGCGTCATCTGCGGGTGGCCGTGATGCTCGCCAATCTGGGCAATGGCGAGCGCGCGCTGGGCCGATTCGACGCTGCCGCGGAAGCCTTCGCGGAAGCGTTGTCGATCTTTGACGCGGTGCTCGACGCCCCCAGCGAGTACCGCGGCAGCGCTTGGCTCGGCACCGGCCGGCTGGCGCTGGCGCGCGGCGAGTTCGAGCCTGCGCGGATCGCGTTCGAGCGTGGCAATGCGGAAATCGCCCAGGTGCGCGGGCTCGCCCGGGCCGAGGACTACGACGTTTACCACTGGAACCGCGGCATCGCGCTGGCCGCGGGCGGCGCCAGCGCGGAGGCGCGCGCCGCTCTGAGCCGCGCGCTGGAGCTGCTGGCGCAGCGGCCGGCGCCGTATGCGGGCCTGCGCGCGGTCGCTGCAGCCTGGCTGGCGATCACCGAGTGCGATGGCGGAGGCGACGGCTCAGCCGCGCTGCGCAGGCTGCAGTCCGAACTTGCGCTCAGCCCGGTGCTCGCGGTCGAAGACCACGCACTCACGGTTGAGGCCGAGGCCAGCTGCGCGCTGGCGGCAGACGACCCGACCCGGGCGGCGGCCTTGCTGGCGAGTTTGCGTGGCGCTGATCGAACGCTGCCGCCGGGCCTTGCCGCCGACGTGGCCCGTCGGCTCGCGCGCGCAGCGGCAGCGGCGCTGGCACTGGGCGAACACGCTACTGCCGCGAGTTTGCGGCGAGAGGCACTGCAAGCGCTGCAGGCCGCAGGGCTGGGCGCACATCCGCTTGCGGCGAGCTTGAGCATGCACATGGCCGCCAGCAGCGGCGATCACCGGTGACCATCGTCAATTGACCGCCCCCCGGGGGCTGGCTAGGCTGCGCAGGCTGCGCGGTCGTGTTCCGCGCCAGGTCCCCTCCCTCGAATCCGAATGCCGCAAGGAACCGCCATGCCCCTCAGCATCAACATCGAACTCAGCGACAGCGATCTGGAGCGCTTCCGCGCCGCGCAGAAGTCGGCCGAGGCCAATGCGAAGTCGCCGGACGAGATCGTCGCCGCCGCCACCGCCCTGCTGAAAACCGCCCAGGTCGACTCGCTGCCGGACTTCATCCGCCAGCGTCTGGAAGGCTTGGACTCGCTGATCGCGATGCTGAACGACGATGGCTTCGCCCTGCCGGAAGAAGACCGCAAGCATGTGGTCGCCGCGCTGGTGTACTTCGTCGACCCCTCCGATGCGATCCCCGACCACGTGCCGGTGCTGGGCTACCTCGACGACGCGATCATGATCGAGCTGTGCCTGCGCGAGCTGCACAACGAGCTGGAGGCCTACGAGGACTTCTGCGACTTCCGCCAGCACGAAGCCGATCGCCGTGGCCTGAATCCGGCCGAGGTCGGTCGCGCTGACTTCCTCGAATCGCGCCGCGAAGAGTTGATCGGCCGCATTCACCGCCGCCGCGACCGCGACTACGGCGTCGGCTACGGCGGCAGCAGCGGCTACGGCGGCCGCGAGAAGTACACCCGCAGCTGGCGCCCCGGCCTGATGCAGATCCGTTGAGCGCGATGGGCTCGCCCTTCCGTCATGACACCGACGCGGCCGGCCTGAACGCCGGTTCGCGCGGCACCCTGATGGAGCACCTCGGCATCGAGGTGCTTGAGGTCGGGGCCGATTTCGTCCGCGGGCGGATGCCGGTCGATCAGCGCACCCATCAACCGTTCGGGCTGCTGCACGGCGGCGCGTCGGTGGCGCTGGCGGAATCGCTGGGCAGCATGGCCGCCAACCTGTGCCTGCCGGACCCGGCCAGCCAGGTCGCAGTCGGGCTGGAGATCAATGCCAACCACCTGCGTGCGGTGACCTCAGGCTGGGTGATCGGCACCGCGCGGCCGGTGCATGTCGGCCGCAGCACCCAGGTCTGGGATATCCGCATCGAGAACGAGGCCGGCCAGGCGACCTGCGTGTCGCGGCTGACCATGGCGGTGGTGCCGCGGGCCAAACCCGGCTGAACCCGAGCCGCCGGGGTATGCGCCGGCGGTTCTGCCGCAGTGCGGCATCTGGCCCCACAAGGTCGGCTCCGGTATCGTGCCGCGCATGAACTCCCTGTCGGATTCGCCATCGCCGGCGCAGCTGCGCGACCCTTGGCGAGCGTTGCGGTATGCCCTGCGCGCGCCTTTGCTGCTGCTGCACCTGCTGATCTCGCTGCCGCTGACCGTGCTCTTGATCAATCCGATCACTGCGCGGATCGGCCGTGGCACCGGCCGCCTGGATCACCGGATGATCCGGCTGTGGTGCACCGGCCTGCTGCGCATCTTCGGGTTTCGCGTCCGCCAGTTCGGGCAGCCGCTGCCCGGCGGGGTGTTGTTCGTCGCCAACCACGTGGCCTGGCTCGACATCACCCTGATGCACAGCCGGCACGTGGTCGGCTTCGTGGCCAAGGCCGAGATCAGCCGCTGGCCGCTGATCGGCTGGCTGGCCGCGCGCGCCGGCACCATCTATCACCACCGCGGCAACAACGAATCGCTGAACGGGGTGATGCACCAGATGGTCGAGCGCCTGCGTGCGCAGCAGGCGGTCGGGGTGTTTCCCGAAGGCCGCACCACCGACGGCCTGAGCGTGCACACCTTTCACGCGCGGATCTTCCAGGCTGCGGTGACTGCGCCGTCGACCGTACAGCCGGTCGCGCTGCGCTACGGCGAGGGCGGCTCGGCCCAGGCGCTGGTGGCGTTCCAGCCGGGCGAGAGCTTCATGGCCAATTTTCTGCGCGTGCTGGGTGACCCGCCGCGGGTGGCCGAAGTGCATTTCCTGCAGCCCATCGAACCCAACGAAGACGGCCGCCGCCGGCTCGCCGACAGCGCGCGCGCGCAGATCATCGCGGCGATGCAGCGCTAGATGAGCGCTGACGTGTTCAGCCCGCCGCGCCTGCTGCGCAACCCGCACCTGCAGTCGGTGCTGGCCAGCAGTCGGCTGCGCCGCTTCGTGCTGCGCCAGCGCAGCCGGCTCGAGCACGCCGCTGAACTGCATGACCTGCACTGCCCCGGCGGCGCGCACCTGCAGGGCTATCTGACCCGCCAGAACGCTCAGCCGGAAACCCGTGGTCTGGTGATGCTGCTGCACGGCTGGGAAGGATGCGCCGGCTCCAACTACGTGCTCGATACCGGCGGTGAGCTGCTGCAGCGTGGCTTCGACGTGTTCCGGCTGAATTTCCGCGACCACGGCGACACCCACCATCTGAACCCGGAACTGTTCAGCTCCAACCGCATCGAGGAAGTGGTCGAAGCGGTGGCCCTGGTGCAGCAGCGGTTTGATCCATCGCGCTTCGCCATCGCCGGGTTCTCGCTCGGCGGCAACTTCGCCCTGCGCGTGGCGCTGCGCGCGCCGGCAGCGGGGATCCGGCTCGACCACGCGGCGGCGGTGTGCCCGGTGATCAGCCCGGCCGCCGGGATGGCGGCGATCGAACGCGCGCCGTGGTTCTACCAGCACTACTTCATGCTGAAGTGGGTTGGCTCGCTGAAGCGCAAGCAGAAGCTGTTCCCCGAGCACTCCCACTTCAGCGCTGCGGAGCTGAAGTCGGGCATGCGCGAGCTGACCCGGATCCTGGTTGAACGCCACACCACGCTCGGCGATCTCGACAGCTACCTCGACAGCTATTCGATCGCCGGGGAGCGTCTGGCCAGCCTGCAGGTTCCGACCAGCATCCTCACCTCGGCCGACGATCCGATCATTCCGGTCGTGGATTTCCATCGCCTGCAGCTGCCGCCGCAGGCCAGCCTGGAAGTGCTGGCGCACGGCGGCCACTGCGGGTTCTTCGACGGCTTCGGCGCACGCAGCCACGCCAGCCGCTGGGTCGCCCAACGCCTGCAGCAGGGTCTGGCCGACGCCGCCGGCTGAGCCGTGCCTTGCAGAGGGACCGCACTGGGGAGGTCTGCAAGCCGCTGGTACACTCGCCGGCTTTCGTCTTCAAGGCCCGCCCGATGCTGCAGCCCATCCACGACGCCCTGCGCCGCAATGCCACCGATGTCGCCATCGACCTCGCCCGCAAGGGCCTGGCGCAGATGCCCAGCAGCCCAGACATGCATCACCTGCTGGCACTTGGATTGCTCCAGAAGGGCGATATCCGGCAAGCCGAGGAATCGCTGCACACGGCGATCGCGCTGGCGCCGGAAACCGCACGCTTCCACGTCACCCGCGCCGAGTTGGCGTTTGCCCGCAACGATGCCGCAGCGGCTCGCAGCGATCTCAGCCTGGCGGTGAAGTTCGACCCGAATTCGATGCCCTCGTACGTGGGATTGGCGCGGATCGCGCTCGGCGAAGGCGATGTCGAGGACGCCGAAGCGCAGCTCAAACTGGCGCGGCTGGTTGACCCGGATCACCCGGCGGTGCTGCAGGTGCAGGGCCAGATCTCGCTGGTGCGCGGTGATGCAGATGGCGCCCTGGGCGCACTCAGTCGAGCGGTGCAGCTCAATCCGGCCGACCCGCGGCTGCACTTCGACCTGGCACTCGCCTACCAGGCCCGCGGCCTGCCGGCGGTTGCCGCTCAAGCGCTGCGCAACGCGATCAAACTCAATCCGCGGCTGGGCAATGCACAGCGCCTGCTGGTGAGCGTCCTGCTGGAAGGGGGTGAGAACGCCGCCGCCCGCGATCAGCTGCAGGAAGTGCTCAAGCACACCCCGACCGATGCGGGCGGCTGGGGCCTGCTGGGCGGAATCGAGTTCGACCTCGGCAATCTGGAAGCGGCCGAGTACGCCACTCTGCAAAGCCTGGTGCTGGTACCGGAGCAACCGCTGCTGGTCTCCCGCCTGCTGGATCTGTGGGTAAACATCCAGGACGGCGCGCGCGCGCGCGCCGCCTTGGACGCCGTGCTGCAGCATCAGAGCGGCGCGGACCTGCTGTGGAACGCGCGCTTCAGCCTCGACGCCGTGAACCCCGCCGGTGAACAGGTACTGGAGCGCTGGCGCGTCGCCCGGCCGGGCAGCCTGGCGGTGGAAGAGGCTGCGGCGCAGCGCGCGGAAGCACTGGGCCGGATTGACGAGGCCACCAAGCTGGCCGAGCAGGTGCTGACACAGGAGCCGATGCGGGTCCGCGCAAACCTGGTGCTGGTTCGGTTGCAGCGCGACAGCGCTCCTGCTGCTGCTCTTGAGCGGCTGAGCACACTGATCGAGCAGCCGCTCGACGCCGGTCTGCTGCGCAGCATGCAAAGCCTGCGCGGCCTTCTGCTGAACAATTTGGGCCGTTACGACGAAGCCATGGACAGCTGGCGCGTTTCGATCGTGGTCACCGAGGGCGAGCGCGCGCCCGGCTTGCCGCTGCCGGGCTTCCTGCCGGCCGGTCCGGCACTCGCCGCTGACGCCCCGCGCGGGGCGCAGGCGCGGCTGCTGTGGGTGCTTCCGGGCGTCCAGGCGGCCGCCGCACTGTCGGCCTTGGGCGCCGCAACCGTCGTGCTGACCGACCGCTTCAACAGCGACCAACGCAACGACGGACTCGGCCCGCTGCGTCCGCAAATCGGCCATCACGGCGAATCCGGCGCCGAAGCAGCCTGGCTGCACCATTTGAGCGTGCGCGGTCTGAGCCCCGAGGGCGTGATCGATGTGTTGCCGCACTGCGACGCGGGCCTGCTGTCGGCCCTGCCGGACGCGCGTTTGGTGGTTCTGCTGTCGGACCCGCGCGACCTGCTTCTGTCCTGGCTGGCGCTTGGCTCGGCGCAGGGTTACGCGATCGACAGCCCGGAGCTGCTGAGCCGCTGGCTCCGCGAGGCCTGCAAGATGCTGATCGAACACCTGCAGACGGCGCCGGAACGCACCGCCCTGCTGCGACTCGAAGACCTGCAGTCCGATCCTGTCAGCGCACTGGCCGCCGCCGCTGCCTTCTTCGGCATCGAGGCGCCCTTGGGCAACTACGCCCCCCCGCACGGCAGCGACCCCAACCCTGCGCGTTTCGCCGCAGGCACCTGGCGCAACTACACCGGCGTGCTGGGCGAGGTGTTCGCCAGCCTCAGCCCACTGGCGGTGGAGCTCGGCTACCCGGCGGACTGACGACCTTCGCTGCTGCGGACCGTCGAAACCCGAACGCCGCGGTCAGGGCAGCGCTGGCGTTCGTGGTCGGAACCGCTGCCACTGAAGTGCGGTGCGGGCGCCTGACTGCAGCGCTGCGCGCCTGCTTCGGGTGAGCACAAGCGAAGCCCTGCCATGGGCCTCGGCTTCGCCTCCGCCACGTTCAACCCGGCGGCAGGCGGATGCCGTCGACATCGGCCAAGTGACGCCAGATGAGCGCCACAACGATCGAGTCACCGGGAGCATCGCACTCACGGTTCGAAGCCATCGCTGAACTGGTCGATGCCCAGCAGTTCCACCCGGCTTTCGCCGCCCGGCAGCTTCGCAGTCACCTTGCCGGAGCCGAGCGCCGCGGCACTGAGCTCGACAAAGCCGAGTACGCGAATGCAGCCGCTTGCTCAGACGCGGGAAGAGCGGGTCAGCAGGAAGAGATGTCAGCTACTTCGTCACTTGTTGACGGGGGAGTCTATGCATGACTACGTCAGATTCCACTCGCAGAAACGCCTAGCTTCTCTAGTCCGTGCGCAACAGCGGTGAAGCGGGAAACCCGCCCATCGTCATAGCGAATCACGATGCACCCAAGGCCGTTCTCTGCGCGAAGATCGACACCTGAAACTGTCGCTGTGCGCCCCCAGGGATCGCGAACTCGGCTGCCAATCGGAAGCCCCGGATCTTCTGCCTGCGGTCGACTGAAGAAAGCCTGCACTCGGCGCCAAATAATTCTCGCCGCGGGTTGTGCAGGAGATAAAGGCACTGGCGCTTCGTTGCCGTGGCGGTCGTAACCTTCCCCTTCTTCACCCACGAGTCTCGCTGATAGCAACTCCGCCACTGAGTGCATCTTGGAGATCATGGCCTTGGTCGGGTGCTTTGATTCGAGATTTCCGCTTTCCCAGGTAAGCCACGACGTGTCGGCCTCACTGGAGTCGGCGAACACCGCAAAATGCTCGCCAAGAACCGGCTCCCAGCGCAAATCAAGATCAGACTCGACCAATGAAAACCACTCGCGGAGCGCGATTTCCGGACCGCTGGGGTCCGACCAATCCTCACGACGCGTGATGTAGAGTGAATAGCCCATTTGGAATCAAACACCTGAGTTAAGCCGGGCCGCGAAGCGGCTTCGGCTTGAAGGATCGAATGGACTCCTCCCGCCTCACCGCTCGGTTTCGCTGAGCCAGACTGAGGGCCCATAGCCTTCAGTCGTCGGGATCGCACGAGGAGTCTGCCATGCAGACTACTGCCAACTGCCCAACCACCGCGAGCACACCCGCCACGCGCGTCGCGGGCCGTGCCAGTGCGGAGGCTCCAAGGGCTGGGTATGCGCAGCGGACACACGAAGTATCGAGTGGTCCGGCTACTGGGGCAGGTCACAGGCAAGTCCGAGCTACCGCATGCGGTACCTGTCAGATCCGACAGTGACCACGGATTGCGAACTGCGTCACGCTAATCGAGCAATGCAGATCCCTGAATAGTCCTATGGGTAACAGATCCAGCCTGCCCGCTCGCACGTAGCCAAGCGCCACATCAGCTCAGCCGCGCGCAGACCCTCTTTGGGATGCCGCCGCTTGGAATCGCTAGAGCCTGCCGGGCAGCTGACAACCTGCCGCTAAGGAGAGAATTCGCATAGCCGCTGATCTCCCGTTGTCGCGCAATGTCCTCGACACGTTGTTTCCAGCAGGCGTGCTGAAGACCGACACGCCTCCTACCGCAGTGCACACGTTGTTCGATCACGCCGCCGGCGATCTCGCCGCGTTGCTGCCTGCTGGCGCCGATGACGAACCGACCCGCAGCGCGATGCACGCCCTCAGCGCTTACCTGCACCGAGCCGAGGCGACGGGGGCCGACAACGCGCCGCCGCTGCGGGTGGGCGATGTGATAGCGGTGTTGCGGCGGCATCCGATCGCGAGCACCCGGCTCGACGGCGCGCGATGGAGCACCGGTCTGGAAGCGAGTCGACACATCGGACCGATCCACGATCGGCTCGGCCGCCCCCTGTGGGTCGATCTGTATCGGAGCGTGCGCCAGTTGCGCTTCGTGCGCAGCCCTGGCGGCGCGCCGTTCCTCGCGCTTCCGATCGCGCAGGTCGGCCCGGCGCTGATCAGCACGACCCTGCGCGCGGGCCAGCCGCTGCAGCTGAGCGCCGGCAGCCTGTGGTTCGCCACCGGGCTGGTCTCGACGGCACCGGCCGGCATCCATACCGGCGTTCGCATCGGCGGCGGTAGCCTCGTGTTCGGCGCGGACATCGCCCTGGGCGGCGAAGAAGTGGTGGTCCCGGCGGGGGTATCGATTGATCTGCGGGTGGAGCTCGATCCGCCTGTGCCCGCCGCTGCGACCGGTGCATTCGCCTCGACCCGGTTTGAAGCCCCGAAAGGCCTCGCGCTGTCGATCCGCGCCGCGGCGGCGACGATCGAAGTCGTCGGTAACGCCGGCCTGCGCGTGTGGGGCGACACCGTCGAACTCGCCCCCGCGCCCGGTCCAGCGCAGTACCGCGCCGATCTCAACCGTCTGATCGTGCCGATGACTGCTGTGCCGGAGGGGGCGGCGGCACCTGGTCTGGCCGTGCGCGATTCAGATTCGAAGCTGTTCATTGCGAGCGGCGAAGCCGAAATCGGGGCGGCCGGTCTGGCGCTGCCGGCGGCGAGCATCGCGCCCGCCGACCTCGGCATCGCCAGCGGCGTGGGCGCCCTGATGCTGACGCTCAGGCGCGGCCTGCACGCGCGCTGGACAGGCGAAGCCGCCAAGGCGGATCTCGGCGAAGCGGTGCTGCTGCTCGACGAATCGAGACTCGCGTTCAGCGCCGGCGCCGCCTTGGCCAACGGCCGCGCGACGCGACCCGTTCTGGTGCATGCGTCGGCGCCGGCGGAATGGGTCATGTCGCGGCGCGATCGTGCGCCAGTGCATTACTTCGCCGGTGCGGACGGGGCTGAACTGGTGATCCAGAGCGTCGACGCCGAACTGCGCCTTCCGATGCCGGTGGACGTGACCGGCAATCGGGTCGCCGCACGGCTGCCGTCGGCGCAATCGATGATCCTGTTACATGCCGACGGCAATCGCGACATGCTGATCGGCGGCCTGTGCGTCGTCGCCAAGCCGCCGCGACCGCTCGCGTTCGGTCTGACCAACGCTGTGCTGCGCGCGACCGCGCCGCTGGCGGCGGTGCTGATCGGCCGGCTCGGCGAAGACGATGCGATCGTCAACGGCCGCGCGATCCTGGCGTACGGCCTGGCCAGCGTCCTGCCGTCCCTGCCCGATCCCTATGCCGCCAATCTCGGCCTCGGCCAGCGCAGCAGCGATGGCCTGCAGGGCGTCCTGCTGAGCAACTACGGCTTCTCGCCGACCGGCGAGAAGCTGGAATTCGTTCTCCCGCCCGGCGCCGCAGTGGATCCATCAGCACTGCAGAGCGCACAGGCGGCGACCGATATCGCAGCGGCGCCGAACCGCGCGAGCGCGTTCGGCGCGGAGCGCGGAACGTCGATATCGGCGATCAACGACCGGCTCGGCGATGTGCTGGATTTCGAGCGTCAGCCGAAGATCGTGCTGCTCGATGTATCGAGCAACGCCAGCCGCTTCGGAGTGGCGATGCGTCCGCCCAACGCCGACGCGCGCGAGAGCATCGCGCAGCAGCCCTTGAAACCGACCGCGGTGCGCGACCTCGATCTGTCGGTCGACGGCCGACTGCTGGTGCTGCTGACCCTGCCCGCGGTGCAGTGGGAACCGGTGCGCTCGCAGCCGGGCCCCGAACCCTTCCCGGACGAAGTGCGCTTCGCGAACAGCGGCGTGCCGACGATCATCGATGTGCCGAGCGTGAACCTGGTGCCGATGAATCCGCTCACCGCTTACCAGACGATTGTCGACAACTTCGCGGAGGCCGCGCCACGGCCCGCGAACGCGCGCTTTACCTTGCCCTTCGGCATGCTCGCCAGGACCCGACTCGCCGCGCCGGTCGGTGGCGGTCGCGGCGCCAAGGTCGGCGAGGTGCGTCCGGTCGCCGACGATCTGTTGGGCGCGCACCAGTTGAGTCTCGAAGCGCGGCACCCCGCCCTGCCCGCCGGCGAAACCCCCGCGCTGCCCGGCTATGCGCTGCAATTGCCGGTCGCGCTGCCGACCGACGGTTCGCCGGCGACCAGCATCCTCGGCCCTTCGGTCACCATGATCTTCAATGGTTACCTCGGCCCAGGCGAACCGACCGCACTGGTCCCGGTGACCCGAATCGACCTGTCCGGACATGGCGAAAGCCTGTTCAGCGACTGGAAGAATCCGGACGACCCGGAAACCGGCGTCTCCAAGGCCGAATTCCAGGTCCTCAACGGCCGCGCCGCGCATGAGGTCGTGCAGGTCAAGAGCATCCTGCTGCCGTACTTCATCCCGGTGGTGCGCACGATCACGCTCGAACGCCGCGGCAATGCGGTGTTCACCCGTCAGGACAGCGGCTGGGTCGCGGTGCGCGACGGCGCGTACCGCGCCACCCCCGGCAGCGGCATCGCCACCCATCCGGGGCTGGTCCTGCGCGCGACCAGGATCGGCAACATCCGCGAGACCGGTACCAGTTTCAGCGTCGCCGGCGGCGAATTCGTAGCCGCCTATTTCGACACTGACCTGATCGTCGATGGCGCTGCCGCGCCGGTACCGGCGCGGCGCCAGATCGGCTACGTCAAGCTCTCGATTCCGGCGCTGACCCCGCCGATGTACGCGGCCCTGATCGAGAAGGTCGGACCGATGGGCGGCGCCATCGACGCTACGATCGCGATCGCTGGCGGGCGCCACCGCATGCGTCTGCACCGGGTCGGCATCGGCATCGCCGGGCCGGAATTCGCGATGGCGGCCTGGGGCAGTCTCGCCTTTCCGGGCGGAGGCGAATGGTCCGTGCTGGAGACAGAAAACGCGCTCGATGCGCCGGCGCCGGTCGCGGCCGACCGCGGCCTGCCGATCATCCGCCAGGGCGCCGCCGGCGCACCGGCGATCGGGCCTTACCGCTTCGCCGATCCAGAGGATTTGTTCGACGTCGCCAACCCGGGTCGCGACTACGGCATCCTGCATTCGATGGGCACCCAGCGGGCGTTCTTTCGGCGCCCGCGGATCGAAGCGGCCAGCCCGCACCGGATCGTTTCCAGCGAACGTCCGGTGATCGCCGATCCGCTGATCCTCGCCACCGCGATCGGGCCCTTCCCGCGCCAGGCCGATGCGATCCCGCTGCCTTCGGCGGCGTTCGCGCTCGAGGTGCGCCCCGACCAGTCCTGGCGGCTGGATGCGCCCGCCACTTTCCCCGCAGCGATCCCGCGGCGCACGGTCCGCAGTGCCGGCACCGTGCGCAGCGACATCGACTACAGCGGCGCGACCGTCACCTACACCTTCGACACCGCGGCGCCGGTGCCGTGGCGGTTTGCGCTGGAAAACGCGCTGAAGATCATGGCCCACACCTCGATGGGCGACCTGATGTCGATGGTCGCCAACATCGACGCGGAGGCCGGCCGCGCGACCCGCTTCGCCGATCCCGGACTGCGTCTCGGTGGCCCGTTCGACATCGTCCAGGATCTGCTGACGATCATGCAGGATCTCGGCATCCCGGCGAAACCCGATGTGCGGATGACCAACGGCTGGTCGCTCAAGGTCGGACTGAAGGTGCCGTTCGTCGATGCCATGGGAGATGACTTCGAGGTCATCCCCGGCGAACCCTTGCCGACGATCATCTTCGCCGACACCGGTGTGAAGGTCGAACTGGCGGTCGCGCCCGACGCAGACGAAGCCGAACTGGAAGTCGCCGGCTCGCCGATGTTCGGGATCAAGTCGGTGCCTGGGCTGTACGTGGTCGCGATCATCAAGTTCAAGCTCAAGCTCTCGACCAAGAGCGGCACCACCTACGGCGTGCTGATCGGGGTTGGCGTCGCCTACAAGTTCCCGAAGCTGGGTCCGATCGAGTTCAAGGCGATGTTCGCCCTGACCTTCTTTGCGGTGTTCGGCGACACGGTGCTCGGCTACGGCGTCGGCTTCCTGCTCAAGGCCTCCGCCGAAATCCCGCCGATCGTCTCGGTCGACATCTCGCTGGAAGGCAAGCTCGCACGACTCATCGTGCAGAAGGATCTGCCCGACGAGACCGTGTTCCAGATCGCCAAGCTGGCCTTTGCCGTCGAAATCTCGGTGTTCCTGATCTTCAGCATCTCGGTCGAGTACGAAACCAAGAAGATCGAAGTGATCCGGGGACCGCTGTTGGAAAGCGACGCGCCCGACGTGCTCTGAACCGCCCCGCGCACCGCTTGTCCCCTTCACCGACGCGATCCACAGAACGGAGGCTCCCATGTCACTGCCGATCCGCCTGATGCTGCTGCCCTTCCTGCAAAGCTTCGACGGGACACGTCTGAACCTGCGCCTGCTGGTCGCCCCGCAGACCGACCCGACCTCGGCGCCAGCCGCGGGGCTCGATCCCTACGCCAGCACCGATTTCGATTTCGAGCTGCGCTTCGTCGCTGATCCCTCGCAGTTGCCGACCTTCAGCTCCCCGGCGACGACGTTCGCGCAGCACTCGCCGACGCCACCGGACACGATGCGCATCTGCAAGGCGCTGAACATCGAGTTCGGCATCGACGCCAGCGTCGGCCCGATCGACGGCCGGATCGGTGCGCCGAGAATCGTCAAATACGCGCCGCCCGCCTATCGCAAGGCCACCGGCTACGGCGGCGGCAATCCGTTTCTGTTCGCCGACGACAGCTATCGCTGCGCGATCAAGGCCCCGATTGCGCCAGGCACCTCGCTGAAAGTCGAGCCGCCGGTGATGTCCTGGGGCAAGGTGCTGGCGCAGGCGCTGCGTCAACCTCTGCTGGCCGAAACCCTCGGCCTGGTCCGCGAGTTCGCGACCAAGCCACCGCCGGAGATCCTCGCCGACGGCGGCTGGCTGTACGTCACCCTCAAGCCCGGCAGCGCCTGGAGCGCACTGATCGGCACCCCCGGCGCACTGCGCGTCTATGCCGCACGGATCGCTCCGCTGGACGGCCCGCGCGCGTTGTTCAGCCCGGTGCTGTTTCCGGTGACCGCGGTCGCTGGCGGCGGCAGCGGTTGGGACGGCGTCTTCCGCGAATCGATCGAATACGACGACGGGTTCGCGAAGGCGGTGTACGGCCGCCAACCGCATCAGGCCGATCCGATCGCGGACGACGACGGCGAGCGCCCGCCCGAGGATCGCGGCATCCAGCTCGGCTGGGACGACGAACAGATCGTGAGCTGGTTCAACCGTCAAGTGGACAGCAGCGCCGGCGCGGTCGATGCGCCGCTGGGCGTCATGGGCTATCGGGTGGATGTGCGCGCAGCCGACGAAGCGAGCTGGGAATCGCTGGTGCTGGCGCGCACCGCGGTCACGCTGCAGGGCGACGCGATCGGCAATCGCGAGACCGACTGGCGGATCGAGGTCGCACCCAACCGGCTGCTCGGCGACGATTCCGGACGCAGTTGGTTGCCGAGCTATATGACCGCGTGGTCCGGACCGTCACTGATCGGCATCGACCCGCTGGTGTCGGAACTGCGCGGCCTGCCGCCTCCGGCCGGCCCGGTGCAGGGTGTCGATCCCGCGACCGCATTGCGCTATGGCCGGCGCTACGAGTTCCGCGTGCGTTTCACCGACCTCACCGGCGGCGGCCCTGACGCGGCGGCCGAGCCGCGCAACGGCGGCCCGCAGCCGGTGGCCAGCATCGACTTCCGTCGCCACGTGCGTCCGGTGGGCGTGCAGATCGATCCGCGGCTGCCGCTCGATCCCGATCCGGCCAACCCGCCCGCTTCAATCCAGGTCAGCCGCCCGCTGCTCGGCTATCCAGCCTGCCTGATGGCCGGAGGTTCGGCCGCGGAACTGCAGGCCGACATTGCTGCGGCCAAGCTTGCCGGCCGCCCGCCTGGGCTGCCTGATCCGGATGTTGATGTGCTGGAAATCGCGGTCGAAGTCGCAACGCCCGAACCGGGCGCCGCCAGTCGCTATCGCCGGCTGTACACCACCACGCGCGCCTATCCGCCCAGCGGCACGCTGACCCTCGACTTCGAGTGGAGCGATCAGGCGGACGCCACCGACACCCCAGTCGCGCCCGCCGGGCCGATCGCGCTGCCGACCTCGCGCAACGTCCGCTTGCAACTCACACCCGTCGCCGCGGCGAAAGCCGACTATTTCGCTGGCGAGGACGTGCGCCGCGGCCAGACCAGGATGGTGATGGTGCGCGCACCCGCGAGCGACGAGCGCAATCTGTTGCGTCAAGGCGGCGGTTCGTTGATCGAAGGTTTCTTCCTGCAGCCGGCCGAACCGATCTCGCCGGCGATGGTCGCCGCGCAGCGTGCTGCCGGCCAGGGTGCATTGATCGCCGAGGATCCGCTCGGTCGGCTCGCTGCCGCGCTTGATCTCGACCGCAAGGACACCATGCTCCGGGCGCGGCGCGGACGCCGGGTGATGTTCGGCGTCAATTCGCTGCTGCGCCACGTCATCGGCCCCGACGGGGCGAGCGTGAATTTCGCGACCGCCAATGAAATGACCCGGCTGTGGCTGGTCGCGACCGTGCTGGAATTGCAGCGAGACTGGAGCTGGGACGGTCTGGATCATGTGCGCATCGAACGCGACGGCCGCGAAGTCGGCCGGATCGCGGCCAGTACCAGCGCCGGTCACGAAGCCGAAGGCGACGCCGAGCGCGACAGCTCGACCCTGGTCTTCCTCGATGCGATCGATCCCAAACCCCAAGCGGGCAGCTTCCCCAGGCCGCTGCGTCCGGATTACACGATCGTTCCCGTGTTCCGGGTCGTGCCGGATTCGAAGGACGATCCGCTCGAAGCCTCGATTGTGCTGCCGGTGACCACGCCGCCCGCGCAGGTGCCGAAACTGGTCTCCGCCGGTCTCGCGCTCTCGCCCTATCGGCGCGATCCGTCCTACGCGTCGACCGAGGAACGGCGCAAGGCCGTCTGGCTGGAATTCGACCGCGCACCGGACGATCCGGAAGACCGCTACTACGCCCGCGTGCTGACCAGCGCACCCGACCCGGTGCTCACCGATGTCGTCGGCGACGTGCCGGAGATTCCAGACCTGCCGCTTCCGATCGATCCCGAACCCATCCGCCGGATCGTGCCGGGGCAAGGCGACGACCGCGCCGGCCAGGGCAGCATGCAGATGTTGCTGCCGACCTCCAGCCCGCGTCACTTCCTGCTGCCGCTGCCGCCCGGCCTGACCGACAACGCGCCGGAGCTGTTCGGATTCTTCGCCTACGAGTTCCGCGTCGGTCATTTCGGCGTCTGGAGCACCGCGCAGGGTTTCCCTGGACGCGCGCTGCGCGTGGGTGGCATCCAGCACGCGCCGCCGCCACTGAGCTGCGCGGTGACTCGCACCCGGACCCGGCTCACGGTCAGCGCCGCGTTCGCCGATCCGGTGCACGAGGGACGCTCGCTGCGTCCCGCACAACCCGTCACCGAACTGTGGGTCCTGCTCTACGCCCGCGTGCACCAGGCCGATGACGCCGACCGCCGCAACATCCTGCTCGGCCGTCGCCGCCTCGACCCGCCCCGCCGGCAAAAACCGACCCGCGGCGATCGACACGGCGCCTACGCGGGCGACGCGCAAGCGCGTGCTGACGGCAAGACCGACTGGTCGCACGCCGAAATCGTCGCGAGTCTCGCCCAGCTCACGCTGGGCCCGGATGCACCGCTGAGTTGTCTGGTGGTGGAAACCCTGCCCGGCGAGAGCCCCTATGCCGATCCGGTCGCAGGCAATCTCGGCTACGAACGCTTCCTGAGAACGTCACCGCTGACTTCAGTGCCGGATGTCTGCTGATTGTTTGCAGCGGGCATCGCAGATTGCGGTGCACTGGGTGGAGCGCGCCATCGCACAGATGCTGGTGAGACCGTGGGCGTTTTCGCTTGCGGTCTCCCCGCAGGTGCTGCTGGCTGTTGTGGAGTTCAACGGATTGCCCCGAGTACTCCAACACCACGCCTGATCAGCCATCCATGGCTTGTGCGAGGCGGCGCGGGTCCCATCGCACCGTCTCGCCTGCGCTCGGTCACTCGCGTCTCAGCGCACCTCGACCTCGAACCCGTTGCCGAAGATCGCCGGCCCGGGCACCTGCACGAGCAGGCTGCGGAACTTGGCGAAGCGGCGCTCGCTGAGTTCCTTGGCGATGGTGCCGTCGGCGTAGTAGACGGCGTCGCCGTTGTCGACCAGCAGCTGCACGCTACCGCCCTGCTCAGCCAGATCGGGATCCGCTGCGACAATCGCCTCGAAGCTGCCGCTGGCGTTCAGCGCGGACAGCTGCACCGGCAGCAGCGCCGGCGCTGCGTTGGGGTCGCCACTCCAGACGAACAGGCGGAAGTCGGATGGCGCGATCTCGGTGGCGTAGTCGGCCGGGCCAGCCACGATCAGATAGACGCCATCGCTGCCGCGTTCGATGCTGCGGATCGAACGGCCGCCCAGATCCAGAAAGATCGGCGCACCGAAGCTCGCGGCACCCTGCGGCCGCGAGCCGGGCTGGCCGTCGACCACCAGGCTGTCGAAGTTCAGCACCGGAACCAGCAGCGCGGGCGTGGCCGCACCGCGCGGACGCAGCGGCGCACGGAACGCCAGCCAGGCGGTGCTGCCGTCGGGCGCCATGCTCAGGCCTTCGACATTGAAGCCCGCGGCGGTGTCGGCTTCCACGCCGGCAGCGGTGGCAGCGGTGAAGTTCAGCGCATCGGCGCCGAGGCCGTGGCCGTTGGCGGCATCCCAGGCGATCAGGTCCTGACGCAGGAAGTCGTAGCGGTCGACAAAGCTCAGCTCGGGCTGGCCTGCCGGCAGGGTCAGCTGGGTCGCGAACACGCGGTTGCGGTTTGGCCGCAGCGCGCCGCTGCGGTTGTTGCCGAGCGAGCCGAGCCAGTACAGACGATCACCGATCCTGGCTGAGGCCTCGATGTCGACTTCATCCGGGCTGGCGCCACCGGCGAGGTCCAGGCTGCTGGTGAAATCGGAACCGCCCAGCGGCAGGCCGGAGGCGCTGCGGTCGTACAGGCGCAGATTCTGGTTTTCGTCATCGGCCACCAGCATCAACTGGCTGCCGATCGTGAGCGCGGTCGAAGCATCGCTGGCGCCGGTATGAAACACCGTGGTGGCGGGCGCGGCGGCCGCTGCCGAAGCGGCATAGCTGATCAGGTATTGCGCCTGCCCAGCGGCTGCGTTCACCACCGTGACCCGCAGCGTGCTGTAGCCGACCCCGATCGGGCTGATCCGCAGCTGCCGGATCGCGCCGCTGCCGCTCAGGCTCAGGCCCTCCGGCGGCACCACCGCCGGGTTGCTGCTGCTGACGGTGACGGTGAGCTGCTCGGGCGCGGCAAGCGCATCGCCGATCAGCAGGCCGATGCCCGTGCTTGCCGCCGGATCGCTGGGGTCATCGATCACGCCGCTGACGCTACCGCCGTTTGTGCCCAGCTGCAGGAAGGGGCTGGTGGTTTCCAGCGCCAGCACGATGGTCGGCAGCCCGGGCTGGGGCACGCAGGGATCAAAGCTGATGGCGGCACGCGTGCTGCGGCCGGGGCTGCCGATATCGCCGCCGGTCGAGGCGTATGAGCCTTCCGGATCGTTCGGCATCGCCAGCATCCAGCCCATGTGCAGGTTGGCGCCAAGCGCGTTCGGCTGCGGCCAGGCAGCAATCGCCTGCGTGCGCGGGCCGCCCAGGGTCTGATCGTCGTAGGTCAGACGGTCGACGCGGCGGTCGAAGGCGTCGTACAGGTTGATCTCGTCGGCGCGGCCGATCCCCGGCTGCGAGCCGCCGATCAGCTTCTGCCCGGCGCACAGGTTCCAGGCCTCGCGAAATGTCTCGGCCACCGATTCGGTGACCACCACGGATTCACCCGGCTGCAGCACGCCGGCGGCCGACAGATCGAAACTGCCGGGCACTCGGCCGCTGTCGTGGAAGCTCCAGCCGCTGAGGTCGGCCGGCGCGTCGCCGATGTTGCTGAACTCCATGAACTCGCCGTTGGCGCCCTGATACATGTACTCGGTCAGACGCAGCCGCGAACCGGCCTGTGGGCAGGCCTCGAACAGCACGCGCGTGCGGGTGGACGCGCCGGGGCTGGCGACAAATCCGGCCGGCGTGGTGGCGCTGCGGCTGCCTTCCTGATCGCCCGCGCTGGACAGCGTCCAGGCGACGGGATCGTTGTTGCCGAGGCCAGCAGCGTTGACCCAGGCCGAGGCGGTGTCGGTGCGCGGGCTGCCCGGGAAGGCCTGGTCGTTGTAGACCAGCTGGTCGACCCGCAGGCCGCTGGCGTCGTACAGGTTGATCGCGTCGCTGCGGCCGAGGTTCTGGGTGTTGTCGCCGATGACCTTCTGCGCCCCGCACAGGCCGAAGCGGCTGCGGAACTCGGCGGCCGGCAGCTCGGACACGATCACCGCTTCGCCGGCCGCCACCGAGCCAAACGCGGACAGGCTGAAGCTGCCCGGCAGGTTGCTGCTGTCGTCGAAGCTCCAACCGGTCAGGTCGATCGTCTGCTCGCCGACATTGGCGAACTCGACGAACTCGATGCCGCTGTAGGCGAACTCGCTGATCCGCAGGTCGGCGCGCTGCGGCCCGGCGCAGGGGTTGAAGGCCGGGCTGGCGAGGCTGCTGCGGCCGGGGCTGGCCGGATAGCCATTACTGGACACGGCCGAGGCCTCGGCGTCGCCCGGTGCCGACAGCGTCCACGCAGTCGGGCTGTTGCTGCCGACACCGGCGGCGCTGACCCAGGCGCTGGCGTTCTGCGCGCGCGGCCCGCCCAAGGTGGCGTCGTCGTAGGTGAGCCGATCGACCAGCTGCCCCTGGGCGTCGTACAGGTTGATCTCATCGGCGCGGCCGAGCGCGTGCGCACTGTTGCCACCGATCACTTTGAGCCCGGCGCACAGGCCGTACACCTCGCGGAAGGTGTCCGCGCCGCGTTCGCTGATGATCACCGACTCGCCGGCCGCCACCATGCCGAACCCGGTCAGCGGCAGGCTGCCCGGCACGCGGCTGTTGTCATCGAAGCTCCAGCCGGTGAAGTCGACCGGATTCGCGCCGAGGTTGCTCAACTCGATGAACTCCTCGCCGGAGTACATGTACTCGGTGATCCGTACCTGGGCCTGGGCCGGCAACGCGGTGAGCAGGAGAACAGCGATACAGCCATTGCGCAGCGACATGGTCAGAACTCGGGAAGGCGTCAGCCTGCAAGACTGTCGACGCGCCATTTCCGGGGCATGACGTCCACATGACGCCGGTGACACGAACCGCCAGCGCAGCGCGTTACACGCGACGAGACCAGCCCCACGCGCTGGTGGAGACGCCCCATGCACGGCACATCGCAACGCACCGCCAGCGCCCTGCTGCTGGCACTGTCGGCCGCCCTCTGTGCGCCAGCGGCGGCCGGTGATATCGGCCGGTTCCGGATCACCGGCAGCAGCGGCAACCAGGCCAACGGCGACGTGCTCGACCCGGCCGTGTCGGACTCGGCCCTGGTGCTGGCCTACTCGACCAATGCGCGCAATCTCGGTATCGATCACGGCACCGGCGCGGCGCAGATCTTCGTGCAGGATGCGCTGACCGATGCGATCGATATCGTCAGCCGCGGCGTCGGCGGTGAGTTCTCCAACGGCAACTGCTATCAGCCCAGCCTGTCGGCGGACGCGCGCTTTGTCGCCTTCATCTGCAATGGCACCAATCTGGTCGCTGGCGAGGCGCCCGGGGTGTTCGCGGTGTATCGACGGGACCGCCAGAGCGGCCTCACCCAGCGGGTCAGCAATGGCATCGGCGCGGTCATCAACGGCCAGGCGCGCTACCCGACCCTGTCGGCCGACGGCCGCTACGTCGCCTACTACTCGGCGGCCAGCATCCAGATCCCCGGTGACACCAATGGCTTCAGCGACCTGCTGCTCACCGACATGCAAACCGGCGCCAGCGAGCGGCTTTCGGTCAGTGCCACCGGCGCGCAGTCGCCGCAGGGCGCGATCGAACACTGGATGCCGGCGCTGTCGGCCGATGCGCGCTTCGCGGTGTTCGCCTCCGCCAGCACCAATCTGGTGCCCAGCCCCAGCGTCGGCAGCATCCAGGTCTATCTGCGTGACCGTCAGCTCGGCAGCACCCAGTTGCTCAGCGTGAATGCGCAGGGCCAGGCTGCCAGCAGCCAGACCGATTCGCCCTCGATCTCGGCCAATGGCCGCTACGTGGTCTACCGCAGCTTCGCTACCAATCTGGTCGCCGGTGCCACCAGCGGTGTCTATCGTCTGGATCGCAGCATCGGCAGCCTGCTGGCCCTGCCGACGCCGCCGAACGCGTTCAACTGCAGCCTGCCGACGGTCAGCAGCCGCGGCGATGTCAGCTACCTGTGTTCGGATTCCGGCAACGGCCTGCGCCAGGCCTGGCTGTTCCAGCCGCCGTCCGGGCTGTTCATGCTCAGCGAGTCGGTCACCGCCGCGGCGTCGAACGGCAGTGTCGAAACTCAGCACGCGCTGGGCGCGAACGGCAGCCTGATGGCCTTCGCCTCGACCGCCACCGATATCGTCAGCGGCGATACCAATGGCGAGACCGACACCTTCGTCGCGGTCGATGTGGGCCGGCTCAGCGGGCTGTTCGCTGACGGCTTCGAGTAGGCGTGGTCGCGGATGGGGTCATCGCAACGTGTCAGGCTGATGTCCAACCCGGAGACAGCCATGACCCGCACCGTTCTGACCCTGAGCACACTCGCTCTGCTGCTGGCCCTGCCGGCCGCCGCATTTGAACCGGCCGCCGACATGCAGAGCGAGGCCGAACGCGCCGCCGAGCAGGCGCCTGGCGTGTGGCATGGGCAATGGGAAATCAGCCGCGATCACCCGGCGCTGCGCACCCGCGGCAGCGCCCGCGCGGTGGACCTGGAGATCTGGCACGGCGACGGCAGCAGCAGCGCCCAGGTGCACTGGAGCACCGGCCCCGGAATCTGCCCGGAGATATCTATCGACGAGCCCTGCGAGTGGGTCGGCGTCGATGGCGTCAGCGAGGCCGGCATCGTCGACGGGCATCTGTACTTCGCCCTGCCGGTTTCAGCCGACAGCGAGGACCCGCTGTTCCTGCATCTGCCCCTGCCGGCCGACCGGGTCGGCCGCGGCGCCGCCGCCAACGCGCGCGGCGGGATCGCGTTTCCGATCGAGGTGCAGCGACGCGAATAGGCGGCCGCGATTCCGCTGGCGATTGCGCGCGGGCCGCGGCGGCGACGCGGCGGGGACGCTGCGATCGGGCCGGGGGCGGGGGCGGGGCGAAGTCCCGTCGCTCTTGTCACATTGATATCAGATTGATATCTTCTCTCCGCACCCACGGAGAACGCCATGAAAGAACTCGCGCTGAAATCGTTGCCCGGAATCCCCACCCTGCTGGCGATCCTCGCCGGCATGCTCGCCATCATCGCGCTGGGTGTGCTCGGCCTGCGCACCGGGCCGATCGGGGTGGTCATGGGGCTGAGCTTCCTTGGCCTCGCCTTCGCTCTATTCGGCCTGTACATGGTCGAGCCCAACCAGGCCGCGGTGATCAGCCTGTTCGGCCGCTACGTCGGCACGGTGAAGGACGCCGGCCTGCGTTGGAACAATCCGTTCTTCACCAAGCGCAAGGTCTCGCTGCGGGTGCGCAACTTCGAGAGCGGCAAGCTCAAGGTCAACGAGCTCGAAGGCAGCCCGATCGAGATCGCCGCGGTGATCGTGTGGCAGGTGGTCGACTCGGCCGAAGCGGTCTTCAACGTCGACGACTACGAGAGTTTCGTGCACATCCAGTCGGAATCGGCCCTGCGCGCGATGGCCAGCAGCTATCCCTACGAGCCGCATGCCGAAGGCGACATCGCCCTGCGCAGCCACGCGGCGGAGGTGTCCAAGCACCTCACCGAGGAGATTCAGGCGCGGCTGGACCAGGCCGGGGTGCGGGTGATCGAGGCGCGCATCAGCCACCTTGCCTACGCCGCTGAAATCGCCCAGGCGATGCTGCAGCGCCAGCAGGCCAATGCGGTGATCGCGGCGCGGACGCGGATCGTCGAAGGCGCGGTCAGCATGGTCGAGATGGCGCTGGACAAGCTCTCCGAGCGCAAGATCGTCAAGCTCGACGACGAGCGCCGCGCATCGATGGTCAGCAATCTGCTGATCGTGCTCTGCGGCGACCGCGGCCCGCAGCCGGTGCTGAACACCGGCAGCCTGTACTGAGCGCGCCCGTGGCCGAGCGCAAAGCCTATCCGCTGCGGATCAATGGCGAGGTGCTGGACGCTATGCAGCGCTGGTCCGACGACGAGCTGCGCTCACTGAATGCGCAGATCGAATACGTCCTCCGTGAGGCGCTGCGCCGCGCCGGACGACTGAAAACGCCGCCGGCCGCAGCGCCGGACGACGAAGGCTGAAATGCCCGTTCCACTTGGGACGATCGCGAACCGCGGCGGCTGCGTGAAAGCCCCGCCGCGGGAGCGCGGGCTACACTGTGCGCCCCCGCACTTCGTGCGCGCGCTGAACGAGAGCCCCGCGTGATTGAGCCCGAGCCGACCACCGTCAACGCCGTTGTCGACACAGCCGGTGCGCGCCCGCGCCGCCACCTGGGCCGCTGGGTCGCGCTGTTCGCATTGCTGCTGGTGGGCCTGACCGGCGTGTACCTGTGGACCGAACTCGAACGCGCGCGCAGCACCGCCGCCTCCGGCGAAGCCTGGCGGCTGGAGGCGGAGTCGCTCAGCGCCCGGCTGGACGCGCTGGACCGCCGGATCGACCAGGTCAGCGTCGGCCAGCGCAGCGTCGACGGCCGCATCGGTGAGATCGTCGGCGGCCAGCGGGTGATCCGCCAGGAGCTGCTCGGCATCGGCGAGCGCGCGGCGACTATCGAAGACGCGGTCGCGCGGCTGTCGGATCAACGCCTGCGCGGCGAGACCACACTCAAACTCAACGAGATCGAAGCCCTTCTGGTGCTGGCCGAACAGCGTCTGCAGCTGGCGCGCGATCCCGCCGGCGCGCGGTTGGCGCTGAGCCTCGCCGCCTCGGCCGTCGAGAACATCGACGACCCGCTCTACGCCGGCTTGGCGCTGCCGCTGCGGCAGGAGCGCGAGCTGCTGCAGAACCTGCCTGCCGATCCGCTGCCCGCCCTGCGCACCACTCTTGCCGATACGCTCGCCACCCTGCCCGAGCTGCCGCGCCGTCTGCCGCGCTCCAGCACCGACGCCGCCAACGGAAGCATCGGCAGCCGTCTGCAGCAGGCGCTGTCCGGCCTGGTGACGGTGCGCAAGCGCGCCGCTGCCGACCTGGAGCTGGCCGGCAGCGCGCGTGATGCCGCACTCGAAGCCCTGCGAATGGACCTGCGCACGGCCTTGGCCGCCGCCGAAGCGCGCGATGCCGCCGGCGTCGCGGTCGCACTGCAACGGCTGCGGCCGCTGTTCGAGGCCTTGTTCGATCCGCAGTCGCAGCCGGTGCGCCAGCTCGGCGAGCGCCTGCAGCAGCTCGATCCGTCCACCTTGCAACAGGCCCTGCCCGCACTCGGCCTGAGCTTGAGCGAACTGCGCGCGCTGCGCGGCAGCCGGCAGCGCTTGCCGCCAGCCGCTGAAATCGACATCGAGCCGCAGATTCCGCTCGAACCTGAGGCCGAGCCCAGGATCGAAGCGGAGCCAGCGCCCGCCGCTGCAGCACCCGCATTGCCAGCTTCGCCCGCGTCTGCGCCAACCGCCGAGCCCGAGCCCGAGCTGCCTGCAGTCGAGCCCGAGCTTGAGTTGGAACCCGAGCGTGCGCCCGAGCCCGAAACTGAGCCCGCCAGCGAGCGCGCAGCGGCACTGGAGCCCACCCGCCCGGCGATTCGCGCATGAAAGCCTTCCGCCTGCTGCTGTGGGTACTTGGCCTGGCCGCCCTGGGCGCGCTGATTTACAGCGTGCTGGCGGACGATCCGGGCTACCTGCTGATCGAATGGCGCGGCTACAGCCTCGAAGCCACCCTGGTAACTGCACTCGGCCTGTTGCTGGCGACCTGGGTGCTGTTCCGGCTCATGCTGGCCCTGCTGCTGTGGCCGCTGCGCGCCTGGCGCAGGCACGGCGAGCGCAGCGCGCGGCGGCGTCTGGCCGATGGCCTGCGCGCGCTGCAGCGCGGCGAACACGCGCTCGCGCTGAAACTGTGCAGCCGCGCCGCCCGTCGTGAGCGCCTGCGAGTGCCGGCGCTGGTCGCGGCGGTGCAGGCCGCGCGCGCGCTGGGCGATGACAGCAGCGCCGGTGCATTGCTGCTGCAGCTCGATGCGGCCGATGCCGAAGCCGCCCGCCAGGCGCGGGCCGAAGGCCTGCTGCAGACCGGCCAGATCGGCGCCGCGCGCAGCCTGCTGCACGAGGCGGTCGAACCGCTGTCACCGGCGCTGCGGCGGCTGCGCATCGAGGCAGCCCTGCGCGATGCCGAGCCCAGTGCCGCGGCGACCGATCTGCGCGTGCTGAAGCCCGCTCTCACCGCCAGCGTGTATGCCGAACTCGAACAGCGCGTGCAGATCGCCCTGCTCAGCCACAGCAGCGATCTCTCCCTGCTGCGTCAGCGCTTTGCCGAACTGCCCAAGAGCGCGCGCAGCGAGGCCGGCGTGGTCACCGCGTTCTGTCACGCCGCACGCGCGCTCGGCGGCGCCAGCGATGCCGACGATGCGCTCGAACATGTGCTGCGGCGCAGCTGGCACGAATCACTCGCCGCCGACTACGGGCGTGCCGCCGAGGCTCCACAGCGTGATCGCATCCGCCGGGTTGAGGCCTGGCTGGAAGAACGCCCTGACAGCCCGGCGCTGCAGCTCGCGCTGGGCCGGCTGTGCCGGATCGACGGCCTGTGGGGCAAGGCCGAGAGTCATCTGCTGCGCGCCAGCCACGGTCCGTATGCGGCCGCCGCCTGGGAGGAACTGGGCCTCGCCCTCAGCGCCCAGGGTGAAGACGCGCGCGCGCGGCAAGCGCTGCAGAACGCACTCGCCAGCGCCCGCGGCCAGGCCAGCACCGCGCTGGCACCGCGCCAGCGCGCCCTGCGCGGCGGCGAGTCGCAGGCGATCGAGCGCCGCAGCTCGATGGGCGTGCCCCTGTTGGCCGACGGCAGCGCGCCCGAAGCCCCCTGATCGACGCGCCGCGGCGTTGTTGCCACCAACGCCGCGTCCAGCAGCCCCCGCGTTGTCAGCCCGGCCAAGGTCGGCGATGCTTGCCGACTTTCCGGAGCGATCCGGATTCACCCGGGGGCGTCATGACATCCTGCAATTCCAGCCCGCGCGTGCGGCGCGCGCTGTTCGCACTTCTGCTCGGCCTAAGCGCCAGCGCATCGGCCCAGCAGGCCTCGCCTGACGGCCTCTGGAGCGTGATCGACGAGGCCGCGGTGCAGCGTTCGGCTGCGCCGCGGCAGATTGTTCCGCAGCGTTATCTCACCGTCCAGCTCGACCGCGCGCCGCTGCAAAACCTGCTGCAGTCGACACCGCTGGAAACCACCGGCGCACTCGACCGCAGCGCCAGCGAACTCAGCCTGCCGCTGCCGGACGGCCGCTTCGAGCGCTTCCGCATCGTCGAGTCGCCGATCATGGAGCCGGCGCTGGCGGCGAAGTATCCGCAGCTCCGCACCTATCTCGGCCAGGGCATCGACGACCCCAGTGCGAGCCTGCGTTTCGACCTCACCCCGCTCGGCTTCCGCGCGCAGGTGATCTCATGGCGTGGCACCCACTACATCGACCCCTACCAGCCGGGCGACCTCGACACCTACGTGGTCTATCGCAAGGCCGATGCGCCGGATGATGGCGAGCGCATCGTCTGTGCCGTCACCGGCCAAGCGCTGCCGAAGGACCTGCCGAACTTCCAGAAAATGAACGCCGCGCCGAAGCTCAGCTCCGGCACGGTGCGCCGCACCTACCGCGCGGCGATTGCCGCCACCGGCGAATACACCGCGTTCCACGGCGGCAGCGTCATTGACGGGCTGGCCGCGGTGGTGACCACGCTCAATCGCGTCAATGGCGTGTACGAGCGCGAGCTGTCGGTGCGGATGGTGCTGGTCGCGAACAATGATCTGATCATCTACACCGACGGCGGCACCGACCCGTACACCAACAACAGCGGGTCGACCATGCTCGGCGAGAACCAGAGCAACCTGAGCACCGTGATCGGCGGCGCCAACTACGACATCGGCCACGTGGTCAGCACCGGCGGTGGCGGCGTCGCCGTCCTGGGTTCGGTTTGCTCGGCGAGCAACAAGGCGCGCGGGGTCACCGGCTCAGCCTCACCGGTCGGTGACGCCTTCGATGTCGACTACGTCGCCCACGAGATCGGCCACCAGTTCCGCGGCAACCACACCTTCAATGGCTCCGGCAACAGCTGCTCCGGCGGCAACCGCAATGGCAGCACCGCCTACGAGCCGGGCAGCGGCATCAGCATCCAGGCCTATGCCGGCATCTGTGGCGCCGACAACACCCAGCCCAACAGCGAGGATTATTTCCAGCGCGTCAGCCTGAACGAGATGCTGGCCTTCACCACCACCGGCAGCGGTGCCAACTGCGGCACCACCAATTCCACCGGCAACACGCCACCGGCAGTCAGCACCGCCGCCAGCTGGATCATTCCGGCGCGCACACCGTTCGAGCTTGGTGCCACCGGCAGTGATGCCAATGGCGACACTCTGACCTACCTGTGGGAGCAGTTCGATCTCGGCGCCGCCAACGCGCCCGGCGTGCTGACCGATACCGGCAGCGGCCCGCTGTTCCGTTCGTTCGCGCCCTCGCTGTCGGCGAACCGTGTGTTTCCGAGCCTGCGCTACATCCTCAACAACGCCAACGTGGCGCCGGCCACCGCGCCCTTGCCCGGCACCACCAGCCCGAGCTGGTTTACCGCCGAGGTGCTGCCGACCACCAGCCGCACGCTCAACTTCCGCGTCACTGCGCGCGACAATCGCGCCGGCGGCGGCGGCACCAACGAAGCGCTGACCGCTGTCGCGGTTCGCGCGGCGGCCGGGCCGTTCGCGATCACCGCGCCGAACGCGGCAGTGAGCTGGGCCGCGGGCAGCACTCAGACGGTCAGCTGGAACGTGGCCGGCACCACCGCCAACGACATCAATACTGCCAATGTGCGGATCACCCTGTCGCTGGACGGTGGCAACACCTGGCCGATCGAGCTGGCCGCCAGCACCGCCAATGACGGCAGCGAGATGGTGACGATCCCCGCCGGCACGCCTGCCAGCGCGCAGGCGCGGATTCGGGTGCAGGCGGTGGGCAACATCTTCTTCGACATCAATGACGCCAACTTCAGCATCACCGGCGCCAACACCCCGCCGAGCGTCAACGTCACCGGGGCGCTGAGCACCCGCCAGGGCAGTCCGACCGCGACCGCAAACGTCGCCACGGTCAGCGATACGCAGGATGCGGCCGGCAGCCTCGCCGTAGCCGTCAGCGGCGCCCCGCCAGAGCTTGCGGTCAGCGTGCAGAACAACGCCGGCACCGTCGCGTTGTCCGCCACCGCCAGCTGCGAACTGGTGGCGCCCAGCGGCACCCGCGCCTATCCGCTGCAGCTCAGCGTGACCGACGGCGCCGGCGCCAGCACGCTGGCCCAGGTGGTGGTCAACGTCTCGCGCAACCTGACGCCGACGCTGGGCACCTACGCCAACCAGACCCTGGCGCGCGGTGCCTCGACCACGGTTGCGCCCTCGGCGGCGCCCGCCGACGGCAACAGCAATCTGCTGGGCCTCAGCGTCAGCCCGACCACGCTGGCGGGCGGCGGCAGCGTCAGCGTCGCCGCGAACGGCCAGGTCACGATCAACGTCGGCGCCAGCACGCCGTTCGCCACCTATCCAATCGAGGTCGAGGTGGCCGACAGCTGCGGCGCCGTCGAGCGCCGAAGCTTCAATCTGGTGGTCGATGGCGTGCCGCCGGAGGTGCTGCTGACGCAGAGCGGCGGCACGACCGATGTCACGGAGAACGGAACGGTCGACGGCTATACCGTTGCGCTGAGCGAGGCCCCCAGCGCGACCGTGACATTTACCGCAACGCCTGATGCTCAGCTGGAGGTGAGCCCGTCCACGCTGCAGTTCACCACCGACAACTGGGCCACGCCGCAGGGCATCACGGTCAGCGCGGCCGCCGACAGCGTGGTCGAAGGCCCACATACCGGTGTCATCACCCATGCAGTCAGCGGTGGCGGCTACACCGGCAGCAGCGTGCCGCCCATTTCCGTCAGCATCGTCGACAACGACTTCGCCACCTTGAGGACCGAGCCGGTGTTGATGGCCGAAGGCGACAGCGGCAACACGCCACTGACCTTCGTTCTCCAGCTGGACGGCCAAGTCGCCGGGGGCTTCAGTGTCACCTACACCACACGCGCCGACAGTGCGGCGGCGGGCGAGGACTTCGTGGCTGCCAGCGGCAGCGTGAGCTTCGACGCCAGCTTGAATCCCAGTCGCACGGTGACCGTACAGGTGATCGGCGACACCGTCGCCGAAGCCGAGGAGCGCTTCTTCCTCGATCTCTCAAGCAGCCAGCCCAGTCTGTTCCTGAGCCCGGGATCAGCCACCGGCGAAATCATCAACGACGATTTCTTCGCCGACCTGCGGCTGCGCCTGTCGCGGGCGCCGGGTGTGGTCACGGCCGGCGGGACCCTCACCTATCGCGTCGAGATCGAGAACAGCAGCACGGTGGTCCGGGTGCCGCAGGTGAACCTGGACTTCATCCTGCCGCCGCAGCTGCAGGATGTGACCTGGACATGCGGGGTGCCCGTGAGCTCTTTCTGTTCAGCTGCAAGCGGCAGCGGCGCGCTGCCGACGCTGAATCTGGCGCCTGGCGCGTTCGCCTACCTTGAGGTCACTGCGACCGTGGCGCCCGGAACGGCAGTTGGAACACGCTTGGTCAGCAACCTTCAGGTTGACGTGGAAGCGCCGTATTCGGATCCCGTGATGGGGGACAACAGCGCCGCCGTCGTCGTCCGGGTGGGCACAGACAGCGTCTTCGAGGACGGCTTCGAATAATCCTGGACGTATGCGGAAAACAAGAAGGGCAGGCCGCAGGGCCTGCCCTTCTTCAATTGCGACGAGTTGATCACCAGCTGCCGACGTTCGGCATCGATAGCCAGGGTTCGACCGGCGTCAAGGCTTCGCCCTTCTGCAGCAGCTCGACCGAGATCAGATCCGGGCTGCGCACAAAGGCCATCCGGCCATCGCGCGGCGGCCGATTGATGGTGATGCCCTGCGCCTGCAGGTGCGCGCAGGTGGCGTGGATATCGTCGACGGCGAAGGCGAGATGCCCGAAGTTGCGCGCCGAGCCGTAGGTCTCGTCGTCGTAGTTGAAGGTCAGCTCGATCTCGGCCTCGGAGTTCTCCGGCGCACCGAGATAGACCAGGGTGAAGCGGCCCTGCGGATAGTCCCGTCGCCGGTTCTCGACCAGGCCAAGGCCTTGGCACCAGAACTTGAGCGAGGCGTCGAGATCACGGACGCGGACCATGGCGTGGAGGTATTTCATGGGATTCGGGATTCGGGATTCGGGATTCGGGATTCGGGATTCGAGAGTAGCTCATCGCGAGAGCACTGACCCGGGCCACCCGTTGGGCCGCAGGAGAGCGAAACCACGCCTCAGGAGGATCGCCCCGCGAGTAAAGCGGCTCAAGGAACTCGCTCCACTCGCGGCACCGACTGGCTGCTCTGGCTCGGGCTCTGCGAGGTTCCGGCTCCTGCTTATGCGAATCCCAATTCCCGAATCCCGACTCCCGGCTTCAAAGAAACAAATCGTCCATCAGCGCATGCCCCGGCTTCACCGCATAGCGCTCGAAATCGGTCACGCCGCGCGCGCGCAGCAGGGTCTCGTCGATCAGGAACTGGCCGCTCAGCTCACGTGCGGGCGTGGTCAGTGCGGCATGGGCGGCATCGGCGACGATCTCCGGCGTGCGGCAGCCCTCGAGGTCAACGCCCGGGATCATGTTGAGCGCATCGGTGCGGATCACCGTGCGCGGCCACAGTGCATTCACCGCCACACCCTGCGGGCCGAACTCAGCCGCGAGGCCCAGCGTGGCCATGCTCATGCCGTACTTGGCCATGGTGTAGGCGGTGTGCGGCGCGAACCACTTCGGGTCGAGATTGAGCGGCGGCGCCAGGGTCAGGATGTGCGGATTGCTGGCCTTGAGCAGATGCGGCAGGCAGGCCTGACTGCACAGAAAGGTGCCACGTGCATTGACGCCGTGCATCAGGTCATAGCGCTTCATCGGCGTATCCAGCGCACCGCGCAGCCAGATCGCGCTGGCGTTGTTCACCAGGATATCGATCCCGCCGAAGCGCTCCACCGCCGCTGCGACAGCCGCCCGCACCTCGTCCTCCTCGCGGATATCGCACTGCACCGCCAGCGCCTGACCGCCCGCGGCCTCGACCTCGGCCGCCGCACTGTGGATCGTGCCCGGCAGTTTCGGATTCGGCACCGAAGACTTCGCCGCAATCACCACATTCGCCCCATCGCGCGCCGCCCGCAGCGCGATCGCCAGCCCGATACCGCGCGAGGCACCGGTGATGAACAGGGTTTTGCCGTTGAGGGACATGGGTTGGTGCTCCGTGGGTCGGGTGAAGGGCTTGGAGTGTAGGGCGCGCGCTGTCGGACGGGCGTGGTCTTGGGGATTCGGGATTCGGGATTCGTCAGAGCATCGCGCATCGGCAGTCTTGGGGCGTTCGCACCCTGCATGCGCCCGACACCCAAGGTAGGTTGGGCCAAGCGCACTGCGGCCGAACGGCCGAGCGCAGGTCCCGACCACAGCAACTCGCGAATTGCCCTCAGCCCGTTTGCCAAAGGGCAGACAGCGCCTCGGCCTGCTGCAGTACAGTCTGCACCGCGACATCCTGCAGGTCGGGCGGATAGCCGTACCTGCGCAGAATGCGCTTGACGAGTACACGCATCCGCGCACGCGCGGATTCGCGATGGGCCCAATCCACGGTCACGTTCTCCCGCAGGCTGACCAACAGCTCGTGCGCGATCACCCGCAGGTTCTGATCCCCCATCAACTGTCGCGCCGACTCGTTCTCCGCCAGCGCGTCGTAGAAGGCGATTTCGTCGTTGCTGAGCCCCAAGGCCTCACCGCGGCTGCGGGCAGCGCGGATGTCCTTCGCCAGCGTGATCAGCTCGTGTAGAACTTCTGTCGTGGTAATGGCATTGGCGTGGTAGCGGGCGATGGCGTCCGCCAGCCGCTCGCTGAAAGCGCGGCTCTCCACCACATTGCTGCGGCTGCGCGAGCGGATGCTGTCGCCCAGCAGTTTGCGCAGCGCCTCCATCGCCAGGTTCTTCTTGTCCATCTGCTGCACTTCGAGCAGAAACTCGTCGGAGAGGATGGAGATGTCAGGCGACTGGACCCCGGCGGCCGCGAGAATATCGATGATCTCGGTCGAGACCACCGCACGGCTGACGATCTGCTGGATCGCAAGGTCGCGATCCTGGCGGGTGTCGGAGTGGTCGGCGGATGACTTCACCAGCGCGGATCGAATGGCCTGGAAGAATCCGACTTCCTCGCGCAGCGCGCGCGCCTCATCGCTGCTGGAGGCCAGTGCGAACGCCTTCGACAACCCGAGCACCGCGTCCGCAAAGCGCCGCTGCGCCAGCTTTTTGCCTTCGGCGCTACGCTCCGTTGCCGCCCATTGCTGTTGTCGATCGAGAATCCATTCGATGGCAGCGGCCATCATCGCCAAGCGCTCGCCCGGCGAGCCTGCCAAGGCGGCCTGATAGTCGAAACAATGGAACATGCCGCGCAGGATCTCGACCTTTTCCAGCAGCAGGGCGATCGCCTCGCGTTCATCAATTCCGGTCTTGTCCTGATCGGGCTTGGAGTACTGCGCCAGGGCGGATTTCAGGTTCTGGGCGATACCGATGTAGTCCACGATCAAGCCGGCCGGCTTGTCCTGGAACACCCGGTTGACGCGTGCGATCGCCTGCATCAAGCCGTGGCCTCGCATCGGCTTGTCGATGTACATGGTGTGCATGCTGGGAGCGTCGAAGCCGGTCAGCCACATGTCACGCACGATCACCATCCGCAGCGGGTCCGTCGCATTGCGCGCGCGCTTCGCGAGTGCGTCACGGCGCGTCTTGTTGCCGATGTGCTGTTGCCAGTGCGGCGGATCGCTGGCCGCGCCTGTCATCACTATCTTGATACTGCCGGCCTCATCGTCATCGCTGTGCCAATCCGGACGCAGCCGAACGATCTCCTCATACAGCGCCACGCAGATGCGTCGGCTCATGCACACGACCATCGCCTTGCCGTGCAGAGCGAGCACGCGATCTTCGAAGTGCTGCACCAGGTCGCGCGCAATCAAGGCGACGCGCTTGTCGCTGCCGACCAAGGCCTCGACCGTGGACCACTTTTGTTTGGCGCGCTCGGCGCGGGTGCTGTCCTCGTCTTCCAGCAGGGCCTCGATCTCGGCATCGATCTGCGGCCGCTCGTCCGCATCAAGCTCAATCCGCGCCAATCGCGACTCGTAGTAGATCGGCACGGTGGCGCCGTCTTCCACCGCGCGGCTGATGTCGTAGATGTCGATGTAGTGGCCGAACACCGCCGGCGTGTTCACGTCGGTGGCCTCGATCGGCGTACCAGTGAAACCGATGAACGACGCGTTCGGCAAAGCGTCACGCAGGTGCTTGGCAAATCCGTAGGCGATCTCGCCGGTCTTGACCTCCACCCGCGCCTTGAACCCGTACTGGCTGCGATGCGCCTCGTCGGCGATCACCACCACATTGGAGCGTGAGGTCAGCGAGGGGAAATCGGCTTCGTCGGCTGCGGGCGAGAACTTCTGCAGGGTGGTGAACACCACGCCGCCCGAGGCCCGGCTCAACAGCGACCGCAGGTGCTCGCGGTTCTCGGCCTGAACGGGTGTTTGTCGCAGCAGGTCCTTGCACATCGCGAAGGTCGCGAACAATTGATCGTCGAGGTCATTGCGATCGGTGAGCACCACCAGGGTGGGGTTGACCATGCTCGGGTCGAACACCAGCAAGCCCGCGTAGAACGCCATCAGCAGGCTTTTGCCCGAGCCCTGGGTATGCCAGATCACGCCTGCCTTGCGATCGCCCGCAGGCTGGCGGCTGACGCTGGGCAAGCCGTACTCCGCCGGGTCTTCGGCCTGCCAATGCGTTCGGCTGGCACGCAGGGTCGAGGCCACCGCCCGCCGCACCGCGTGGAACTGGTGATAGCCCGCGATGATCTTGACCAACCCGTCGCCACGCTCGCCGAACACGGTGAAATGGCGCAGCAGATCGAGGAAACGTCCACGCTCGAACACGCCGTCGATCAGGGTGGCCATCTCGGGCAAGCCCTTGGGCTCAATGCGGGTGCCATCCGTGGTGCGCCATGGCATGAAGCGCTCGGCGTCGGCCGACAGCGAGCCCACCCGTGCCGCCAGGCCATCGGAGGTCACCAGCAGCACATTGCTGCGGAACAGTGCAGGAATCTGCTGTTTGTAGGTCTGCAGCTGGTTGTAGGCCCCGGCCAGGGTCGCGTTCTCGCTGCCCGGCGCTTTGAGCTCGATCACCGCCATGGCCAGACCATTGACGAACACCACCGCATCGGGCCGACGCCTGTTCTGGCCGGCGATCACGGTGAACTGCTGCACCACCAGCCAGTCATTGCGGGCCGGCTGCTCGAAGTCGATCAGCCGCACTTTGCCGGCTGTCAGCACGCCGTCTTCGGCGTAGTACTCGACATCAGCGCCGTCGGTCAGCACACGGTGTATGCGGCGGTTCTCCTCCAGCAGGTTCGGCAGTTCCGACTGGGTCAGCCGACGCACGGCATCCGCCTGCGCCGCGGCGGGCAGGCCCGGGTTCAAACGCTCCACGGCCGCAACCAGCCGTCCCTTCAGCACCACGGTGTCGTAGGCCTCACGCTCAGGGTGCCGGCCATCCGGGCCAATGGTCTCATCCGAGGTGCAGGCGTAGCCGAGCCCCGCCAATTGCTCCAACAGCGCGGTTTCCAATTGGGCTTCGGAGATGAAGGCCATCAGTGGGTCTCCTTGGGCATGTGGGGGCCGAGCACCCGCCAGTGCCCGCCTTTGTCCGGACCCACGCGCAGCAGGCGTCCTGCTTCGCGCAGCTTGCGGATGGCGCGCTCGATGGCGCTCTCGGACTTGCCGATGTGTTGCGCCAGCTCGGGAATCGACAGGGCGGGGGTGTCGGCAAGCAGGGCCAGAATGCGCTCGGGCGTTTTCCCCGGCGTTTTCACCCGCGTTTTCCCCGGCGTTTCGTGGTCCTGCAGCGGCCGGATGGCTTCCTGCAGGCTCTCTTCGATCGCGGTCAGGATGAACTCGATGAACCCTGAGCAGTCGACTCGGGCATCGGCCGCCGCCAACTGGTCATAGTAGGCCTGCTGGCGCTGCTTGATCACGGTCTCTACCGGCAGGTAGGCCAACACGGGCTGCCAGCGGCTCAGGATCAGGCTCTGCCACAGCCGCCCCATGCGGCCGTTGCCATCGCTGAACGGGTGAATGAACTCGAACTCGTAGTGGAACACTGCGCTTGCGATCAACGGATGGGAATCAGTGGTCGCCAGCCAGCCCAGCAACTGCTCCATCAGCAGCGGCACCCGCTGGGCGGGCGGCGCTATGTGAATCACCTGATCCCCCGCCATCACCCCCACCCCGCCGCCGCGCCACTTGCCGCAATCGTCGATCAAGCCCGCCATCAAGGTGTGATGTGCCGCCAGCAGGTCCGCTGCGGACTCTGGCTTCCACTGCGCCAGCCGGTCGTAGGCTGTAATCGCGTTGCGCGCCTCCTGGATTTCGCGCGGCGGCGCGATCACCCGCTTGCCATCGAGAATGGCGCTGATCTGCGCCTCGCTCAGCGTATTGCCCTCGATGGCCAGCGAGCCCTGGATGGTGCGGATGCGGTTGATACGGCGCAGGCGCAGATCCCGCGCATCCCCCAGCCGCACCGACAGCTGACCGACCGCCTCGGCAATGCGCGCGATCAGCGTCACGGTGCGTGGGGAGAGGGTGTAGGGGGGCTGGTAGGGTGAGGTCATACGGGCAAGGGCGCGCCGAGGTGCATATCAAAACGCTGCGCGCGCGCCCCCTGCCCCTCCTGCCTACCTGACTGGCAGGCGCACTCAAGTGCCCAAGTCACCAGCTCGGGGGAGACGGGGACGCGGGTCATGGTGTGTCTTCCTTCGTTGCGAAGCAGGATCGCACCAGCTCGCAGAATGCAGTCAGCTTCGCATTGTCAATTCTATTGGTAGCGTAGTAATAAAGCAGGTGTTGGGGCTTTCTGTGGGGGGAGCCCGCTGACACTACACCGAGGTAGTCTTCTAGATCCTTCGGTATTGTCGTGACCGAGTGCGTGAAGTCCGCGCTCTTCGAGTCCGCCACCAGTTGATTAAGTTCCTGATGCTCGTTCGCATTGTTGTCGTCATCGTGTAGCACCGCATGAAACACGCCAAGTCCACTGAGCAGATTCATGAAGCGGTGTATGTTGTACTTGCCGAGACAGTCGAGGACATAGGTTCCTTGAGGTAACGCGATTCTGCCATCGTCCAACAATCGGTTGATTAAGGCCGTCTCGCTGGGGCCTTCGACGAGCAACACATTCTGTGCGAACAGCATTCCCGCGCGGTCTGGATTGAGCCACAAGAAGTACTTCACCGACTCCATTTCAGGCTTTTGGTCATCAGCCTCCATGGTTTTTTTTACCTTTGGGTACTTGGCTGAAACCTGCTGTATGGCGTGATTGGAGTCAACAATACTGTTCCATCGCGCATCGTCGATCTGGAAGATGGACACGACCCCGGCCGCCCTACGTGCCCGAATGATGGCGGGAATTCGCATGGCATTTCTGCTCACGAAGTGCGCAGAGTGGGTAGAGCAGATAATCTGCCAATCGGTGGCTTCGCTGACCTTGACCAGACTACGAGCCAAATCCTCCTGTTGCGGCGGGTGCAGGAATGCCTCAGGTTCTTCGAAAAGCACCAAGTTCAATGAGGGCGCGAAGTCTTTCGCTTTCTTCGAAGCTCTCTGTGGCACGTACTTCGCGCCCAGTTGAATCAGCGAGTAGATGAAATGTCGCTGGAAGCCAGAGCCAAAGTACTCAACACCTTGCGGCGCCTCGTGATCATTGTCCCGAATGTCCCATCCAAGCATGGACTTGATAATATCCGCCGTGGATGGCGCAGTGAACTTGAGATTGAAGTTCGTCTGCCATGGAGCAAGCAGTGCGTTCAGGTCACTCTCGAAATTCGACAGCGAGCGTTTATCCTCGGTCTCGATGGCACGAACGCTATCGGCAAAAGTTGCAACGCTGTTGGTCAGCTCCTTGTAAGCAAGGCTCCCTTCCACCACATCCGACATGATGTTAGTGATCAGATCGCGCAGGGCCGATGGCCCGCTGAGCTTGGTGTGTTCATCAATCTTGCTAATGGCCGGGATATAGATCACATCGCCGAATTTGCCACTCTGGACGTTTCTCGCGCCGTAGAAGGGTTCGTTCGACAGGGTTCCGTCAGTCTTGTAACCAAGAATTGATCCGGCCGCACCTTTTCCGTCAAGCAGCTTTTCGCTCGTCTGGAAATATTTCCGAACCTTCAGCGACTTGTTATCGGTCTTGTATTCCCCTTTCAGTGATTCGTGTTCATCGTCGACGAGGGCGAAAGTTAGCTCAATCCACGACTCCTGGTCTGCCGCCCCCTTGAGCGGAAAGTCAGCTTCCTTTCTGAACCTGAAACCGTCCTTCTCATAGAAAGCGCGGATGCAGTCGATGATTGTGCTCTTGCCGGAGTTGTTGGCGCCAACAACGAGCGCGTATGGCTGGAACGCCATAGAAGCGTCAATAATGCCTCGGAAGTTGTGTACGGAAATGTGTGTCAGTTTCATGCAATGGCCCCAACAAATTTCTCGGCATCCTTAGCGCGCAGCTCGCCGGAGATCAGTTTGGGTAGTAGGGTGTCGCGGAGCTGGGCGAGAAAATCGCATTCATCTTCGTTCTTCTTCTGTGCCCCACGCATTGGGATGGCTTGCTCATCGAAAGCGTCGATCAGGTTCCGAGGAGGAAGAACAATCGGCAAATTATGAACATGGTTTCGGTTGAGCGTCGGCACGGCGGAACCTGCGTTGAACATCTCGAAGTCCAGGCCACGAAGGAGTTCAAAGGCGTAGTACGGCGAAACTCTCTTGAACTCCTTTACCCAGAGCGAAGTGTTCAGTGGCCAAAAATCGCTATGAACCAGAAATACGCGACCAAGAACGCCGCTTCGCCCCGTAGTGACGCCAGGCCCCTTGACCATATGCGTGTCGTGGAAGCCGTTGATTCCGCTGGCAGCCATGACGGGATACGCACCGTGAGTTCGAGCTGAGGCTGGCAAGTCAAACCCTCTCTGCAAGACGAGCGCATCGTCCAGGCGACCAGCCTCCCACCCTTCCGGCTTGCCGTCATCATCAAGGCGGTCGGGGAAGAGCTGCCAGAGGTCGACGGGGAGGTAGGACTCGCGGCCTTCCATCTTGGCGCGGACGGGGCCGAAGTCGACGAACCAGTCCTTGAACAGGGCGCGGGCCATGGCCTCCAGGGTCTGGTTGCGGCGGCGGTTGAGTTCGATCTTGTCGTCCAGCATGCCGAGGATGTGGGCGATGGCGCGTTGTTCGGAAAGCGGAGGAAGCAGAAGCTCGAAGGATCGAAGTTGCCCAAGGTTGAATCCAGGGACTGAGCTACCAATTCCGCGATTAAGGATTTCGGATCGAATCCTGGGCGAAGAGAACAGATAGTAGAGAAACAAGCTGTCCGCAACGGCTTCATCAGGAGAAAGAAGCATCTGCTTATTGGAAACTATGTAGCGCGAGTATCGAGAGCTTTTGTCAATCAGGCCGACCTGATCGATTGTCCCCCAGCAAGTAAATACCAAGTCGCCCCGATACGCCGCCGATCGCGAGAACTCGGAGGCTTTGTCTTCGGCCAGGAAGACCATGCCTTCGTCTACCAAGCGAAGGCCAATGTCCTGGCTAAGGTTGCTACCCCGAATGACAGGCACCCCGGCGGGCAGAAAATGCTTCGAGCTGATCGAAGATCCGAACGGCCCGGTGGCTGCTCGCCTCGCGATGTTCTCCACCTTTACTTGACGCCACTCACCCGTCATGACCTAGCTCCCTCATGCTCTCCTCAACCCCGACATCCAGCCGCACCGAACTCGGTAGACTCTCGCCAGCCCCTACGTTAAGCCGCCCATGAACGCCCAAACCCACCCCAAAGCTCCCAGCCGCCAAGCCATTGTTCGCGCCGTGGCCAGTTCCACCGCTATCGAAACCGGCCAGCGGATTGCTGAGATCGAGGCCATGCTGCAAGGCGGTCGGAAATCGTTTCCTCATCTGTCTCTCGCCCTCAAGCCCGCGCCGAAGCCAGCGCGCGGATGACAAGGTCCTGCATGGGCGCGTAGTCCCTGCCCATGCCGCGTTGAATCGCGGCGAAGTAGGCGGGGGTGTCGGCATCCCAGGCGCTGTAGTCGAGCGGGCCGCGCCCCGCCTGTACGGCCATCACGTCTGCCAGCAGGCGCGCGAGCCGGCCGTTGCCCTCGCGAAATGGGTGGACGAGGATCAGCTCGACATGACACACCGCGATGGCCTCGGCCAGCGCGTCGCCGCCCAGGTCCTCGCAGGGCGTGTAGCGATGCACGCAGTCGCGCTCAAACTCTGTCAGCAGGCGCGGAACCTGCGCCGCCGCCGCGAAGTGAAAATCGCCCTTGGCGATGTTGACGCTGCGCTCCTCCCCGGCCCAGTCGTACACGTTACCCAGCCACAGGCGGTGCCATTCCTTCAGATCGGCTGCCTGCAGACGGCGCGCAGGGAAGTGCTCTTCGCTCAGCACGTGCTCGTAGAGCTGCAGCAGCAGTTGCAGCTCGACCTCGTCCATCTGCGCCGGATCGCTGATGCCCTGAAGGTTGCGCAGCACTTGCTCACCCGAACCCGGCTGCCATTCACCTTGTGCGCCGCTAGCCTGGTAGCGATCAGCCGCCATACCCAAGCTCCCTCAGGTTGGCCTCAATCGCCGCATCCAGCCGCGCCGCTTCCTGCTGCTGCTCGCGCCACTGGGCGCTGAGCCGCCGCATCTTGTCCGTGAAGGCCTCGCCGTCGTCCTCGGCGGCTTGCGCGCCGACGTAGCGGCCGGGCGTGAGTACGTGGCCGTGTTTGCGGATCTCGTCGAGCGTGGCGGATTTGCAGAAGCCGGGGATGTCTTGGTAGGGGTGGGGCGAGTGCGCCCCCTCTCCCCGGCCCTCTCCCGCGAGGGGAGAGGGGGAAAGGCCGGCGCTGCGCCAGGCGTGGTAGGTGTCGGCGATCCGTTGGATGTCGGCCTCGGAGAGTTCGCGCCGGGTGCGGTCGACCAGGGTGCCCAGGTTGCGGGCGTCGATGAAGAGGACTTGGCCGCGGCGATCGCGCAAGGCTGCCCCCTCTACCCTGGCCGCTCTCCCGCGGGTGGAGAGGGGCGAACGGCCCGACTTGTCGCGGGCGAGGAACCACAGGCAGGCGGGGATTTGCGTCGAGTAGAACAGCTGGCCGGGCAAGGCGACCATGCAATCGACGGCGTCGGCCTCGACCATGGCCTTGCGGATCTCGCCTTCGCCGCTCTGGTTCGAACTCATGGAGCCATTCGCCAGCACTACGCCAGCGGTGCCGAACGGCGCAAGGTGCCAGTGGATGTGCTGCAGCCAGGCGTAGTTGGCATTGCCCGCGGGCGGTACGCCGAAGGTCCAGCGTGGGTCTTCGCGCAGGCGCTCGCCGCCCCAGTCGGAGATGTTGAAGGGCGGGTTGGCCAGGATGTGGTCGAAGCGCAGGTCGCGCAGTTCGTTCTTGTGGAAGCTGCCTTCGTTGTTCCAGCGGATATCGCTGTCGATACCGCGCACGGCGAGGTTCATCTTGGCCAGGCGCCAGGTGGTGTAGTTGCTCTCCTGGCCGTAGATGGCGATGTCGCCGATGCGGCCGCCGTGCTCCAGCACGAACTTCTCGCTCTGCACGAACATGCCACCGCTGCCGCAGCACGGGTCGTAGATGCGGCCGCTGTAGGGTTCGAGCATCTGCACCAGCACCTGCACCACCGAGCGCGGCGTATAGAACTCGCCGCCGCGCTTGCCTTCGGCGCCCGCGAACTGGCTCAGGAAGTATTCGTAGACGCGGCCGAGGATGTCGTGCGATCCGGCGGTTCGCTCCGCCCGAGCCCTCTCCCCCGCCCCCTCTCCCGGCGGGAGAGGGGAGGCAGGCGTGGCGCCGTCCGCAGGGGCGGCCGGGTTCATGGCGATGCCGGAGATCAGGTCGATCAGCTCGCCCAGCATGAGTTTGTTGAGCGCAGGGCGGGCGTAGTCCTTGGGCAGCACCCCTTTAAGCGATTCGTTGTCCTTCTCGATCGCGCGCATGGCGTCGTCGATCAGGCTGCCGATCTCGGGGCGCTTGGCGTTGGCTTTCAGGTGCGACCAGCGCGCGTCCTTCGGCACCCAGAACACGTTGTCGGCCAGGTATTCGTCTTTGTCCTCGGCGATGTAGGGGTCTTCGCTCAGCAGTTCGAGGTGTCTGCGCTCAAAGGCGTCGGAGATGTACTTGAGAAAGATCAGCCCGAGCGCGACGTGCTTGTAGTCGCTGGGCTCCATATTGCCGCGCAGTTTGTCGGCGGTCTTGAACAGCTCGGCCTCAAAGCCGAGCTGGGCGCTGCTGCGTTGGGTGCGGGGTGTGCTGCTGGACATGGTGTTTCCGGTGTGTCGACAAGGCGGTGGATCACGCTGGCCGCGCCAGTGAATGAAGGCGCGGCCGGTGAGGGTATCGCCAAGTACGCGCGGCGTGTCGGAATCCGCTGCGGGCTGGGCCGCCGACGGGTTTGGGCGTGGTCGCGAGTGCCGCGCGCTCGAAAACAAGGCACGGCCACACCAATCCCAAATTCACCCAGCGCACCGCACACTGCGCCCCATGAAAATCACTGTCCGCGGACTCACCCGCCGCTACGCCGACACCGCCGTGCTCGACCAGCTCGATCTCGACGTCGAGCCCGGCGAGTGTGTGGCCCTGGTCGGGCGCAGCGGGGCGGGCAAGTCGACCTTGCTGCATCTGCTGGCGGGGATCGATCAGGCGGAGGCCGGCAGCATCGCGTTTGATGGGCTGCGCATCGACACGCTGGATGAGGCGGCGCGCACGCGCTTTCGGCGTCAGCATCTGGGGCTGGTGTTCCAGAGCTGGAACCTGGTGCCGAGCCTGTCGGCGCTCGACAACCTGCGCCTGCCGCTGGAGCTGATCGGCCTGCGCGGTGACGAAGCGCGCGGCCGGGCGCAGGCGCTGCTGGAGCGGCTGGGGCTGGGCGATCTGGCGCATCGTTTTGCGGATGAACTGTCGGGTGGACAGCAGCAGCGGGTGGCGGTGGCGCGGGCCTTGGTGCATGCGCCTTCGGTGCTGCTGGCCGATGAGCCGACCGGCAGCCTGGATGCCGACAGTGCGGCGGCGGTGATGCGGCTGTTGATTGGTGCCTGTCGCGAGGCCGGCGCCAGCCTGGTGCTGGTGACCCATGCGGCCGAGGTGATGGGCCAGGCCGATCGCCTGCTGCGGGTGGAGGCCGGCCGGCTGCGGCCGGCCTGAGCGAAGGATGATCCCGACCCGGCTGGTTCGTGCGCTGTGGAACGCGCATCGGCGCGCGCCGGCACAGGCGCTGCTGATGCTGCTGGGCCTGGCCTTGAGCGTGGCCGTGGTGGTGGCGATCGATCTGGCGGTGGATTCAGCGCGCGGTGCGTTTCTGGACTCGCGCCGCGCGCTGTCGGGCGCGGCCACGCATCAGCTGATTGCCGACGGCGGCGAGGTGCCGGTGGCGCAGCTGGTGGCATTGCGCGCGCAGGGGCTGTGGCGCTCGGCGCCGCTGATCGAGCGCGAGGCGCTGCACACGGAGTCGGGCACGCGGTTGCGCCTGCTCGGCATCGATGCGCTGAGCGAAGCCGCGCTACGGCCGTGGCTGGCTGGGCGCGTCGGGGCTGCGGGTGATGCGTCCGCAAGCATCAACCCTGCCGCCCTGATCGGACGTGCGGATGCCGCCCTGCTGGCGCAGCCGCTGGCGGCACGACTGGGGCTCAACGCCGGCGATTCGTTCACGCTGCGCATCGATGGTCGCAGCATCGGGTTTGTTGTGCTGGCGACGCTAACGGCCGAGCGCTTGCCGGCCGGCAGTGGCGCCTGGGTGCTGGTCGATATCGCCGCCGCGCAGCGCGCGACCGGGCTCAGTGGATACAGCCGGATCGATCTGGTGACCGATGCCGAACGCGCGCAGGCCTTGGCCGCGCAGCTGCCGCTGGGCCTGCGCATCGTCGCCACCGCTGAGCAGGACAGCGAGCTCGCAGCAATGAGCGGCGCGTTCGAGATCAACCTGAAGGCGCTGAGCCTGCTGGCCCTGCTGGTCGGCGTGTTCGTGGTGTTCCAGACCTTGAGCTTTCTGGCCCTGCAGCGGCGCCGTCTGCTCGGCCTGCTGCGCGCACTGGGCGTGCAGCGCAGCGAGGTCGCGCGCCTGTTGCTGGGCGAAGCGGCCGTGGTCGGTCTGCTGGCCGGTGCGCTGGGTATCGCGCTCGGCATCGGCCTCGGCAGTGCGCTGCTGCAGGGCCTGGCGCGCAGCTACAGCGAGCTGTTCTACCGGGTCGAAGTCAGCGCGCTGGCGCTGTCGGGCTTCACCCTGCTGAAAGCCGCAGCGCTGGCCCTGGGCGGCGCCCTGGTGGCGGCGCTGCTGCCGCTGCGCGATGCCTTGAGCGTGCCGGTGCTGGATGCGCTCGGCCGGCCCAGCGCAGCGCTGCGCGAACCCGATGCACGGCTGCGGGCGCTGTTGTGGCCGTCCGTGCTGCTGTTCGCCGCGGGGCTGGCGCTGATCCGCTACGCGCCGCAGGGTTTGTTCTGGGGCTTCGCAGGTTTGTTCGCCTGCCTGATCGCCGGCCTCGGCCTGATTCCCTGGGCCGCGCGACATCTGCTGCGCGCGCTGGAGTGGCGTTTGCGCGCCGCACCGGTGCTGATGCAGTGGCTGGTCGCCGGCAGCCGACGCACGCTCGGCCGCACCGGCATCGCGCTGGCGGCGCTGAGCCTGGCGATCGCCACCGTGATCGGCATGAGCAGCATGATCCACAGCTTCCGCGTCGCCCTGAACGGCTGGATCGAACGCAGCCTGCAGGCCGAGGTGTACCTGTCGGCCGGCGGCCGCAGCGCGCTGCCGGCCGAACTGGTCGAGCGCTCGTCCATGCTGGACGGCGTACTCGGCGTCGGCCTGACCCGCCGCAGCCAGCGCTTGCCGCCTTCAGGCCCGCTCGAGGTGGTCGGTATGCAGCTGCCGCCGCGCGGACGCGCCGGTTTCGAGATTCTGGCCGGCGATGCCGATAGCCTGTGGACGGCATTCGAAGCCGGTGACGCGCTGATCAGCGAGCCGCTGGCGACACGGCTGCGGCTGGGCGTGGGCGATGCGCTCAGCCTGCCCACGGCACAGGGCGCGCGCGATTTCCGTATCGCCGCGATCTACCGCGACTACAGCAGCCCGCAGGGCGTGGTCACCCTGGCCCTGCCGCACTACCGGCGCGCGTTCGCCGACGAAGCCGTCGGCGCGCTGGGCCTGTACGCCGAAGCCGAGGACGCCGCGGCGCTCGCGACCACACTGCGCGGCTGGGCCAAGGACGATCCAACGCTGCAGGTGGTCACTGCGGCCGAGATCCGCGCGGTCAGCCTGGAGGTGTTCGCGCGCACCTTCGCGATCACCGACGTGCTGCGCTTTCTGGCCGGGTTGATCGCGGTGGTGGCGGTGCTGGGCGCGCTGTCGGCGCTGGCGATCGAGCGTCAGCGCGAGTTCGCCCTGCTGCGCGCGATCGGCCTCACCCCCGCCCAGCTGCAGCGTTTGCAGCTGCTGCAGGGCGGCGCGCTGGGCCTGCTGGCCGGCGTGTGCGCGCTGCCGCTGGGGCTGGGCCTGGCAGTGTTGCTGATCGAAGTGATCAACCGCCGCAGCTTCGGCTGGAGCATGCGGCTGGATCTGCCCTGGGGCCAGATTCTGACCGCGCTGGCGGTGTCGACATTGGCGGCACTGCTGGCCGCCTGGTGGCCGGCGCGGCGCGCGGTCGGCGCCAGCCTGGTGAAACAGCTGCGCGGGGGCGGGCCATGAAGCGCACGGGTTTTGTTCTGCTGCTGGCGCTTGTGCTGGCGGCGTGTACGCCACCGATCGAAGAAATCACATCGGCGCCCGCACCGCTGGCGCGCACGCTCGCACTCGGTGCCGACAGCGCCGGCTTCGAACAGGTCGTACCGCGCAGCCTGGTGTTTCCGGCCGACCACGGCGCGCATCCGCGCTTCCGCATCGAGTGGTGGTATCTGACTGCACGCCTGCGTGACGCCGACGGTCGCCGCTTCGGCGCGCAGTTCGCGCTGTTCCGCTTCGCCCTGCGGCCGGAGGCGGAGGCCGCGCGGTCGGACTGGCAGGGCGCGCAGGTCTATATGGTCCACGCGGCCCTGAGTGAGCTCGATGGTGGCGGCTTTCGTCACATCGAGCGCTTCGCGCGCGGTGCCGGCGGACTGGCTGGCGTCGAGCTGGATCCGTATCGTGCCTGGCTGGGCGACTGCCGCGCAGAAGCGGCCACGCGCGAGGCTCTGCTGCCCATGACGCTCGACTGCGGCGGTGAGGAGTTCCGTTATCGGCTGGAACTGTCGGCCAGCGGCCCGCGGGTGCTGCATGGCGAAGCCGGCTACAGCCGCAAGTCGGAACTGGCCGGTGCGGCCAGCCACTACTACGCCTACCCGTTCATCCAGGCGCGCGGTGAGATCACTCGGGCAGGCGAGACCCACGCCGTGGCCGGCCAGGCCTGGTACGACCACGAGTGGACATCCAGCCTGCTGGGCGAGAATCAGGTCGGCTGGGACTGGTTCTCGCTGCGCCTGTCCGACGGCAGCGCGCTGATGCTGTTCCACATTCGCGATCGTTCGGGCGCGGTCGTTTCCAGCCGCGGCAGCCTGATCGAAGCCAGCGGCGAAGTGCTCGCGTTTGCAGAGGGCACGGTCGATGCGGAGCCGACCCGCTTCTGGACCAGCCCGAGCAGCGGCGTGCGCTATCCGCTGGGCTGGCGGCTGCGCTCGGCAGCGCTTGATCTCGAACTCGATGTCGACACCGCGCTGGATGCGCAGGAGCTCAATACCAGCGTGCGCTACTGGGAAGGCGCGATCGATGCGCGCGGCCAGCGCGGTGGGAAAGCGGTCAGCGCCGAGGGCTATCTGGAGCTGACCGGTTACGGCGAGTAGGGCGTGCTGACCGCGGTCGCGAGCTCACTTCGCGCCGACATGCCGATTGCCGATTGCTCATGTCGCATGCGCTTTGCTTACGCGACCTACCAAGGCGAACGCAAGGCGCCTGTCGCCGCGGCCGCTGCCGCGGCCAATGTGCGCAGATGATCGAGTGGTGAAGCCCCGCCCTCACCCCGGAATGCGGCAGCTCTGCAGCGGCTCGGCCGCAGCCGCGTCCCAGGCACTGGCCACCTGCGCCACCGGCAGTTCAGGGAACTCGATGTGGGCAACCAGGTTGCGGCTGGCGCTTTCGCGGATATTGGTCAGGCCCTCGAAGCGCACCAGCCAGCGGTCGGCATCGCGGTAGATCACATCGATGTTCGGCGCGAACAGGCCCAGAAATCCACCCAGACTCAGGCGGATGCGGCTGGCCGGCGCGCCGGCAACGACCATGCCCTCGACTTTGCGCAGGCGAAAGCCCAGCGATTCGCCGCGGCTGGGCACGACGAAATCGATCGGTACCGCCTCGCCGGCCTGCAGGGTCTGCCAGTGCTGCTGCACGAAGCGGTCGAAGCCGGCATCGGCGACCAGGGCGGGCACCGCAGCCAGGCTGGATTCCTTCGCCGCGTCACCGACTCCGGCAAAGGTCAGCACCCCGTTGCCGTCGCGGCGCAGGCCTTCGCGATAGTCGACACGCGCGTCGACCAGTTCGAAGCTCGGCGCGAACTCGGCGTCGGCATAGTCGACCCGCTTGCGTGCGAACGCAGTGCCGTCGGCGCAGCGATACAGCACCAATCGCTCGCTGGGCACTTCGTCGCGCTCGCGCACGAGGTGATGCTCGGTGTACATCAGCGCCGCGCTCTCGGGCTGGAGGGCGCGCCCGCTGTAGCCGGTGAGACGCTCGGTGACCGCTGCCGCGGGCGTGGCCAGCACCAAGGGAGCCAGGACGAGTGCAAGTAGCGGCGTGCGAGTGCGGGGCGTTTTCATGCTGCCGACGATACCGGCCAAAACGTAGAACTATGTGCACGAACGGCCGCTGGCGCGCCGCCACCCTGTGCCGACTGGCAGGTAAGCCGCTGAACGATTGGCGGCTATGATCCGGCCTCACCCCTGACGGAGACCGGCATGCGACTGCCGACACCCAAGATTCTCGCGCGGTCGATGCTGGCCGCCCTGCTCGGCGTCACCCTCGCCGCCTGCACGCCGGCCGAGCGCCTGCGCACCGACACCCCTGCGGCGGCCGCCAGCGAGTTCGCCCTGCCGGTCGATATCGCCTACGACAGCTTCACCCTGCCCAATGGCCTGCGCGTGGTGGTGCACACCGATCGCAAGGCGCCGGTGGTGGCGGTGAACGTGTGGTATCACGTCGGCAGCAAGGACGAGCCCGCCGGCAAGACCGGTTTCGCGCATCTATTCGAGCACCTGATGTTCCAGGGCTCGGAGAACTACAAGGACGAGTTCTTCGGTCCGTTCGAGCAGGTCGGCGCCACCGGCCAGAACGGCACCACCAGTACCGACCGCACCAACTATTTCCAGAACGTGCCCACCACCGCGCTCGACATGGCGCTGTGGATGGAGTCCGACCGCATGGGCCACTTCCTCGGTGCGATCGACCAGTCCCTGCTCGACGAGCAGCGCGGCGTGGTGCAGAACGAAAAGCGCCAACGCGAGAACCAGCCCTATGGCCAGGCCTGGGAGCGCATCACCAAGGCCAGCTATCCGCACGGCCATCCGTACAGCTGGAGCGTGATCGGCTCGATGGCCGACCTGAACGCCGCCAACCTCGATGACGTCAAGACCTGGTTCCGCACCTGGTACGGCCCCAACAACGCGGTGCTGGTGCTGTCGGGCGACATCGACCTCGCCACCGCGCGCGAGAAAGTCACCCGCTTCTTCGGTGACATCCCGCCCGGCCCGGTCACCACCCAGCCCAAGGTCGATGTCGCCAAGCGCGAGACTTCAACCCGCGAAACCCTGCCCGACCGTGTGCCGCAGAGCCGGATCTACCGCAGCTGGAATGTGGCCGAATACGGCACTGCCGATGCCGATCGTCTGCAGCTGGTGACCCAGGTGCTGGGCGGAAGCGCGAGCTCGCGGCTGGACCGCCGGCTGGTGCACGCCGACAAGCTGGCCGACGGCGTTTCCAGCTTCCTGCTCGAAGGCCAGTTGGGCAGCCGGCTGCTGGTGTTCGTCGACGTCAAGAGCGGTGTCGACGTGGCCACGGTCGAGCAGGTGCTGGACGAAGAGTTGGCGCGACTGCTCAGCGAAGGCATCAGCGAGACCGAACTGGCGCAGGCGCGCACCGTGTTCGAGGCCGGCTTCATCCGCGGCGTCGAACGCGTGGGCGGCTTCGGCGGCAAGTCCGACATCCTCGCCGAGTGCCTGACCTACACCGACGACGCCGGCTGCTTCCGCAGCTCGATGCGCAATGTGCTGACCGCGAGCGCCGCCGACATCAACTCCACCGCGCAGCGCTGGCTGTCCAGCGGCGACCACACCCTGATCGTCGAACCCGGCGATCGTCCGGCCGCCGAGCCCGATGTGCGCAGTCTGGACGCCGGCGAAAGCGCGGTCGCGCTGGCCGAGCCGATGCCGGCGCCCGGGCTGTCCGCACTGCCCACGGGCGTGGACCGCAGCGGCGGAGTGCCGGTCACCACCGAGTTCCCGCGGCTGAGCTTCCCGGCGCTGGAGCGCGCGAAGCTCGCCAACGGCATCACGGTGGTGCTGGCACAGCGCCACGATGTACCGGTGGTGCAGTTGAACCTGGAGCTGCGCGGCGGCTACACCCTGGACCAGGGCCGCAAGCTTGGCACTGCCGGGTTCACCATGAGCATGCTGGATGAAGGTGCGGGTGATCTGGATGCACTCTCGTTTGGCGACCGCGCCGAAAGCCTCGGCGCGATGGTCGGCGCCGGCGCCAACCTGGACGGCGCCGGTGTCTACCTGTCGGCACTGCGGGCCAATCTCGATCCTTCACTCGCGCTGTGGGCCGACACCATCCTGCGGCCGCGCTTCGACGCTGCCGACATCGAACGCGTGCGGCAGAGCTGGATCGCCGGCATCCGCCAGGAAAAGTCACGCCCGGACAGCATCCCGCAGCGGATTCTGCCGCCGGTCCTGTACGGCGAAGGGCATCCCTACGCGATTCCGTTCAGCGGCAGCGGCACCGAGGAATCGATCGCCGCGCTGAGCCGCGAGGACCTGCTCGATTTCCACCGTACCCAGCTGCACCCCGAACTCGCCACGATCGTTGCCGTGGGTGCGATCAGCCTGGACGAACTGGTGCCACTGCTGAACAAACACCTCGGCGACTGGAAATCCGACCGCGCCGCACCTGCGCTGCCGGCCCTGCCGGTGGTTGAGCTGCCTTCGGGCCAGCGCGTGTTCCTGGTCAATCAGCCCGGCGCGATCCAGGCCAATATCCTGGCGGGCCAGCTGGTGGCCTCAACCGGCGACCCGCGCTCAATCGAGTTCGATGTCGCCAATGGCGTGCTCGGCGGCACCTTCTCGTCCCGGCTCAACATGAACCTGCGCGAAGACAAGAGCTGGTCCTACGGCAGCTACAGTGTCGCGCCCGCTGCGCTGGGCCAGCGGCCGTGGATCGTCTCGGCGCCGGTGCAGCTCGACCGCACCGTGGACTCGATCGCCGAAATCAAGCGCGAGCTGCGCGAGTTCGCCGGCAGCCGCCCGGCCACCGCCGAGGAAGTCGAGAAGATCAAGGCCCGCAACGTCCGCGCCCTTCCCGGCTCGTTCGAGAGTGCCGGCGCGGTGCTCAGCCAGATCGGCGGCATTCTGCGTTTCAACCGGCCCGACGACTGGCCGCTGCAGTATCAGGCGCTGCAGGAAGCGATGAGCCTAGACCAGGTTCGCGCGGCCACGGCAGCGCTCAAACCCGACGCCCTGACCTGGGTGATCGTCGGCGATCTCGAGAAGATCGAAGCGCCAGTACGTGAACTGTTCGGTCCGAACGTACCGGTGCAGGTGCTGGACGCAGACGGTGAAGTGGTGAACTGAGGCTGCGCTGCCGGGTCGACTGCGGTCGAGCGGCTGCGCTGTGGACGACACTTCGGGTTCGGGTTCGATCGCGAGTTCGCACCCGGACCCACGCACTTTCGGATCGTAGCCGGGCGCACCGCCAAAACCGGTGCGCTCGCGGCCTGATCGATATCCCCAAGGCTGGCGCTTGCTGGCAGACCGACGCAGACTCGCGGTCGCCCTCACTGACCTGCCGCGCCGCATGTTTGAACTGCTCCCCCTGCTGGTCGGCTTCTCGATCGGCGCCGCCCTGCTGCTGACGCTGGCCTTCGCCACCGCCTATCGCGATCTCGAACTGCCCTGGCAATCGCGCGTCGCCGGCTACGTGATGCTGGCCGGGCTGGCGCACACCCAATGGGGTCATCTGGAGATCGCGACCTCGACCGCGCCGATGCCGCTGTCGCGCGGGTACGTGCTGGTGTTGTTTCTGCAGTCGCTGGGCTTCTACTGGCTGCTGCTGGGCGCGCTGCGGCCCGCGGATCAATGGCGGCGCTGGGAATGGACGCTGCCGCTGGCGGTGCTGATCGCAGGTGCACTCGTACCGCTGCCCTGGGCAATGCCGCTGGCGTTGGGCATCGGCACCGGCTTCGCCCTGCATCTGGCGAGCCTGCTGTATCGGCTGCGCGCACTGCGCCGCTGGTTCCGCTTGGAGCTGCCGGTGGTGCTGCTGTTCGCATTGATGGGCGCCCTGATCGCCGCGGCCGGGCTGTGGGCACCGTTCGGGCTCGGCTGGGCGCTGTACGCGCAGGTCTACGCCGGGCTGATCGCGCTTGGCTTCATCGGCGTGCTGTGGCTGCTGCTGGCGGTGCCGGATGTCGCCAGCAAGACTCGGGAGGCCGTGGCGCAAAGCTACGCACAGAGCACCCTCGGCCGGATCGATATCGAGGCCAAACTGGCCGAACTGCGGCGCTTGTTCGACTCAGAACGCATCCATCGCGACGAAAGCTTGAGCCTGGCCCGGGTTGCCGAGCTGATGGAGCTGTCCACTCACCAGCTGTCGGAGCTGGTCAATACGCGGCTGCAGGTGGGTTTCTCCAGGCTGGTCCGGCAGGCGCGGGTGCGCGATGCCCAGCGCATGCTGATCGAGGAGCCCAAAGCGTCGGTGCTGTCGGTCGGCCTGGCGGTCGGCTTCGCCTCGCAGTCGACCTTCTACGTCGCGTTCAAGGAGGAGCTCGGCGTGGTGCCGGGGCAGTTCCGGAAGCAGACGCAGCGTACGCAGACCACCGAGATCCAAGCGAGCCCGTAGGTTGGGTCTTGACCCACCGAACCCGGTTCCTCCCCATCGGTGCTGGCATTCCGATCCCGCGCACAGGTGATGTCGCCCCGATACCGACGCCGGCTAGGGTGCGGGGCGCGCCTCCGGGGTGGTCCAGGCTTTGCGGTGCGCCGCAAGCGCCTCACCTTCTGGCGGCTCAGAGCCGGCTCACCTCGGCAAGCATTCGGCTGCGGTGGGCCAAAACCCACCCAATGGCTGCGGGATGATCAATCCGGAAGTCTGCAAGCCATTGATTCGTAGCGCCTGAAAGCCCTGCATGTTCCGGCGTGATCGATCCGGAAGCGGCGGCGGTGGGTGCCCGTGGAATCTGTGGACCACTTCCACAACGAGGGTCCCACCATGCTCAGCCTTGGAGATTTCGTCGCCACCCATGTGGCCTATGCGGTCTATCTGCTCACCTCGATCGGGCTCACCATCTGGGTGGCGCGCGCGCTTTCATCCAGCGGCGAGATGTTCCTGATCCGCTGCTTCGGCCAAGATGAAGAGCTGGCGCGCAGCACCAATCGCCTGCTGGTGATCGGCTTCTATCTCGTCAACCTCGGTTTCGTCTGCTATCGCCTGGCCGGCTGGAACGCCGGCCCCGTCGAGCTGGTGCCAGCGGTTGGATCGAGGGTGGGCGTCACCCTGCTGGTGCTCGGCGGCATGCATTTCTTCAACATGGCGATGATCGCGAGGCTGGGCCACACCGTGAACCGCTGGGTGCGGACGCAGCGCCAGATGGAGGCAGCGGATGCCTTGGCGTCGGCCGCGCAGCCGCCGGAGCTGCCGCGGGGGTTTCTGGAGCCGCGGGCGTGATCGGCGGCGAGCTTGCGCGGGTGCAGATCGGCGCGGCTGGCGATGATTCGCTGTTCGAGCGCGTCTCGCAGCTCCGCTACAGCGAGCTGCTCAGGCGCTGCATCCGGGCCACGTCGGTTTCCGTATTCAGCAGCCCGATGGCTGTAAGCCTGGTGCTGGGGCCGTTCTGGTTCATGTCCGCGGGCATGCCCTTGAGCTGGGAGTGGCTGCTGCTGCCGCTGGCCGCGCTCAAGGTTGGAATCGTCGCCGCGCTGATCGGCATCCTGCCGGCACTGCTGATGTGCGCGCCGCTGTGGGCCCTGCTGCTGCGCTGGCGCGCAGGCGATGTGATCAGCTTCGCCGGCGTTGGTGCTCTGCCCGGAATACTGCTGATGGCCTGGGAGTCGGAAGTCGGTATCGCCTTTCTGCTCTACGGCGTTCCGGCCAGCGCGATGTGCTGGTGGCTTCTTAAGCGCTGGCTACGTTCCGACGGCGTTTGAAGGCTCGACTGGCGCAGACGCATCGAGCCGTTTCGAACACTGCAGCATCCCTCTGTACACAGTCCCTACAAACCCGCAACAAACCCGCAACTGAAGGAACCGGGCCAAGCCCGTAGTCTGTGCAACATCAAGCGCGGCCACCCAAGGCGGCGCGACAGTTCAGGCCTTTGCGCCCTTGTGGGTGCGGCCGACGGGGCCCGGGCGTTCCGGGCGGGTGGTGCAGGTTTGTATTCTTCCGTGTGTGTCGGTGTTCTCTGCGCCCGGTTCGCTTGTGCGAATCGGGCGTTTTCTTTTGAGCTTCGGTGGGTGCCGAACGGCTCGCGAACACTCGGCAGGCACGCTTACAGGGTACCGCGGCGCTTGCCCAGCCACGGCGCGTAGAACGCGCGGATACGCGCCATGTCGTCTTCCAGTGAGGCGGTGGTCTGCACTAGCGGGCCGATGCCGATGATGCGTTCGGGGTAGTGGAAGTAGACGCACAGCACCGGCACATCGGCGGCGCGGGCGATGCGCCAGAAGCCGGATTTCCAGTGTTCAACGCGGCGACGGGTGCCCTCCGGCGCCAGCGCCACCCACAGACGCGGGTGCGCGCGGTAGCGCGCTGCGACCTGCTCGACCACGCCTTCGGTGCTGGCACGATTGACCGGAAAGCCGCCCAGCTTGCGCAGCAGCCAACCCAGCGGCCCGCGGAACAGCTCGCGCTTGCCCATGAAGGCGACATCGAGACCCAGCGCCAGCTTGAGCCCGATGGCCCAGATCGCGTCCCAACCGGACGAATGCGGCGCAACGATGATGATCATGCGCTCGACGTCGGGGAACTCGCCGGTCACACGCCAGCCGCCCAGGCGCAGCACGCAGCGACCGATCCAGCGTGACGCCGGCCCGCCATTGCGCGGTGCGCTGGCAGGCAGCGGCGGGTGCAGGCTGCGCATCAGTCGTAGTCCACTTCTCGCGAGGCGCGCTGGCGTTTGACGCCGGCGCGTTCGCGCTTGCTGATCAGGCGGCGCTCCTGCGCGCCGCGGCTGGGCTTGGTCGCGATGCGCGGCTTCGGCGGCTTCAGCACCGCGAGGATCAAGTTCAGCAGGCGTTCGCGAGCGTCCTCACGGTTGCGGTCCTGACTGCGGAAGCGCTGAGCCTGGATGATGATCACGCCGTCGGCGGTGATGCGCGAATCGCGCCGCGCCAGCAAACGGGTGCGCAGGGCCTCGGGCAGGGCCGGTGAGTTCAATGCATCGAAGCGCAGCTCGACCGCGGTCGCGACCTTGTTGACGTTCTGCCCGCCCGGGCCGGACGAACGCACGAAGCGCTCTTCGAGCTCCTCATCAGGAATGGCGATCGAGGGGGTGATGCGCAGCACGGGGCGGGCCTGGGGACTCGTATGGGCGGCGATTGTAGTGGGGTTGGGGATTCACCGCCGTGGGCGTGGTCGGTGGGCTACGAACAGGAGGGTTCGGGTGCGTCCGGCAGTTCGCTTGCGTGTCGCGCACGGCGAGCGCTCAGACCTCCACGCCCTGCAGCGCATCCAGCCAACCAAAGCCCTCCAGCAGCCGGGTGAACTCGGCATCCAGGCCCGCGGTGAGCGTCATCCGCGTGCCCAGCGCAGGATGTTCGAAGCTGAGTTTGAACGCGTGCAGCAGCATGCGATGGGTGCGGTACTCGACCCGGAACAGCCGGTTGTGGCGGCCGTCGCCGTGGCTGGTGTCGCCGATCAGGTGGTGGTGGATGTGTTTCAGGTGCCGACGCAGCTGGCGGTAGCGGCCGGTCTCGGGTTCGATCGCCAACAGGCTGTAGCGCGCGGTTTCGAAGCCGCTCATCGCGTGTGGCAGTTCGACCGTGGCCAGCCGCGTGTAGTGGCTGAGTGCGGGCTTGGGTTCGGGCTTGCCGGGCGCGTCCAGGGGGTGTTCGATGCTGCCGGCCTCGTCTGTCCAGCCACGCACCACCGCGAGGTAGCTCTTGCGCACGCTGCGGCCCATGAACTGTTCGCCCAGCGCGGCTGCGGTGGGTTTGTCGAACGCCAGCAGCAACGCGCCGCTGGTGGCGCGGTCCAGCCGATGCGCGAGGTAGCAGCGCTGGCCGAGCTGTTCGCGCAATTGATCCAGCAGGAAACGATCTTCATGCGCGGCGATCTGGCTGCGATGGGCAAGCAGACCGGCCGGTTTATTGACCACCGCCAGCGACGCGTCGCGATACAGCAGCTCAAGCGGAGCATCAGACATGGGCGGGCACGGCCGGCAAGGAAATTCGGCCGGCTATCATGCCCGAAGCTTCCGACCACTCAGCGAGTTCAAGCATGCAGCCGATCGACACCGTGGCCGACTACCTGCGCGGCCTGCAGGACCGTATCTGCGCCGCCATTGAAGGCGTCGATGGCGGCGCCCGCTTCAAGCAGGACGACTGGCTGCGCGCCGAGGGCGGCGGTGGCCGCACCCGCGTGCTCAGCGAGGGCGCCGTGTTCGAGCAGGCCGGCATCGGCTTCTCCGATGTGTCCGGCGAACGCCTGCCGCCGTCGGCCAGCGCCGCGCGGCCCGAACTCGCCGGCGCCTCGTGGCGCGCGGTCGGGGTGTCGCTGGTGTTCCATCCGCGCAATCCGTACATCCCGACCACCCACGCCAACGTGCGCCACTTCCGCGCGATCCGCGATGGCGAAGTGGTGGGCTGGTGGTTCGGCGGTGGTTTCGATCTGACGCCGTTCTATCCCTTCGATGAGGACGTGCTGCACTGGCACCGCAGTGCGCGCGCGCTGTGCGAGCCGTTTGGCGGCGAGGCGCGCTATGCCGCGCACAAGCGCTGGTGCGACGAGTACTTCTTCCTCAAGCACCGCGGCGAGACCCGCGGCGTCGGCGGCTTGTTCTTCGATGACCTGCACGAGGATTTCGACCGCGACTTCAGCTATCTGCAGGCGGTCGGTGATGGCTTTCTCGATGCCTATCTACCGATCGTCGAACGCCGCCGCGACACGCCGTTCGGCGAGCGCGAACGCGAGTTCCAGCTGTACCGGCGCGGCCGCTATGTGGAGTTCAACCTGGTCTGGGATCGCGGCACCCTGTTCGGCCTGCAGAGCGGCGGCCGCACCGAATCGATCCTGATGAGCCTGCCGCCGCGGGTGCGCTTCGAGTATGGCTACCAGCCCGAACCGGGTAGCGCCGAGGCACGGCTGGGTGACTACTTGCGGCCGCGGGAGTGGATGTCGGAGCCGGAAATCGGGAATCAGGAGTCGGGAATCGGATAAGCCGGGCGCGCGGCGAGCGCGCCCGATTCTCGCGCCCTGGCAGGCGCTTGCGACCTCTGAGCTTCAAACGATTCCCGACTACCGACCCCCCATTCCCGGCCCAGACAACAAAAACCCCGGGACTGAGGGGGCAGTCCCGGGGTCGGGTGCGGCGGGCGAGGGGGGCGCCCGAAACCGCTACGATTCACTCGAGGGGGAGGGAGTGAACCTTCAACAGTGGCGTTGCACCACCGGGATCAGAGATTGCGTCCGGCGGCTGGAGTTCAAGCAGCAACCCGATTCTGTTCAGCACGGCTTTAGCCAAGGCAGGCTGAGGCAACGGGCGTAGGCTTTCCCAGCGCACAAATAAAACGCCCCGAGAGCCGGGGGGAGCTCTCGGGGCTTGGGGGCCGGAAGGGGGTCGGGGGGAACCGCACCTTCCGTGTATTCACTCAAGGGGGAGGGAGTGAATCAGACCGGCGTTGCGCCAGTCGTGAGGCAGAGTCTACGGATCCAATCTGAAACTCTCGTGACTGTCGCCGAAACGATTGCGCACAATTAAAACTGCGTTCAGTTTGAGCTTCGACAGCGGCGCCAAACCACGCACGCAAGCTCAGTGCGCTTCATCCCAGTTCGCGCCGACGCCCGAATCCACCACCAGCGGCACCCGCAGCTGCACTGCGCCCTGCATGCGCTGCGTAGCCTCGGCCACCAGCGTATCGACGAAGTCTTCGGCGCACTCGAACACCAGTTCGTCGTGGACCTGCAGCACCATCTGCGCCTGGCTCTGGCGACCCTTGAGCCAGGCGTGCAGGTCGAGCATGGCGCGCTTGATGATGTCGGCCGCACTGCCCTGCATCGGCGCGTTCACGGCGGCACGCTCCGCGCCGGCGCGCAGGCCCTGCTGGCGGGCGTGAATGTCGTTCAGGTACAGCCGGCGGCCGAACACGGTTTCGACGTAGCCGTATTCACGCGCCTGCTGGCGAACGCGCTCCATATAGCCCTGCACGCCTGGATAGCGGGCGAAATACAGCGCGATGTAGTCCTGCGCTTCGCCGCGGTCGATACCAAGCTGCTTGGCCAGGCCGAACGCGCTCATGCCGTACATCAGGCCGAAGTTGATCGCCTTGGCGGCGCGGCGCTGATCGGCGCCGACATCTTCCAGTGGCAGGCCGAACACCTCGGCCGCGGTGGCGCGATGCACATCCTGGCCGCCGGCGAAGGCCGACAGCAGGCCGGGGTCTTCGGACAGATGGGCCATGATCCGCAGCTCGATTTGCGAGTAGTCGCAGGCGACGATGCGCCGGCCCGGTGGAGCGATGAAGGCGCGGCGGATGCGTCGACCGTCTTCGGTGCGGATCGGGATGTTCTGCAGGTTCGGGTCCGATGACGACAATCGACCGGTGGCAGCACCGGTCTGGTGAAAGCTGGTGTGGACGCGGCCGGTGCGGGTGTTGATCGCCTCGGGCAGTTTCTCGGTATAGGTGCCGCGCAGCTTGGCCAGGCCGCGGTAGTCAAGGATCAGTTTGGGCAGTTCGTGGCGATCAGCAATCGCCTCCAGCGCCTCTTCATTGGTGCTGGGCGCTCCGCCGGGCGTCTTGACCAGCGCCGGCAGGCCGAGCTCATCGAACAGCAGGGCGCCGAGCTGCTTGGGCGAATCAAGATTGAAGGCGCGCCCGGCCAGCTCGAAGCCCTGCTTCTGCAGCTCCAGCATGCGGCGGCCCAAGTCCTGGCTTTGCCGGCGCAGCTCGTCGGCGTCGATCAGCACGCCGACGGCCTCGATGTCGGCCAGCACCTGCACCAGCGGCAGCTCGATCTCGGCGTAGACCTTGGCCAAGCTGGGCTCGGCCTGCAGGCGCGGCCACAGCGTCCGATGCAGGCGCAGGGTGATGTCGGCGTCTTCGGCCGAGTAGTCGCGGGCGAGGTCGAGGTCGACGTCGGCGAACGAGATTTGCTTGGCGCCCTTGCCGGCGACCTCGCTGTAGGCGATCGGCGTGTAGCCGAGGTAATTCTTGGCCAGCGAATCCATGTCGTGACGGCTGGCGGTGGAGTTCAGCACGAAGCTCTCCAGCATGCTGTCGTGCTGCAGGCCGCGCACCTCAATGCCGTGTTCGCGCAGCACATGGATGTCGTACTTGGCGTTCTGCGCCAGCTTCGGGCGCGTCGGATCCTCCAGTACCGGACGCAGACGCTCCAGCACCAGGCTACGATCGAGCTGGGCCGGAGCACCCGGATAGCGATGGGCCAGCGGCAGGTACACGGCCGCGCCAGCACGAGTGGCGAAGGCGAGCCCGACCAGCTCGGCGCGCAGGGCATCCAGGCTGGTGGTTTCGGTATCGAAGCAGATCAACTCCGCTGCTTCGAGCTCGGCCACCAGCGCATCGAGCTCGGCCTCGCTCAGGATCAGTCGATACAGGCCGCGTTCCTGCGCCAGCGCATCCGGTGACGGCATCGCGGTGGCGACCGAGGTGCCGACCGCGGGCTTCGAGGCACTGCCGCCATTGCCGGTTTCGAGATCGCGCAGCGCGGCATTGAAGCCGTAGCGCGCGTATAGCGCTTTCAAGGCATCCACATCGCGCGCGCGCAGCTGCAGCTCGCGCGGGCCGCGGTCCAGCGCGACATCGGTGACGATGGTGGTGAGCTGACGATTCAGCGGCAGGCGCGGCAGCGCGGCGCGCAGGTTTTCGCCAACCTTGCCGCCGATCTTGTCGGCCGCGGCGATCACGCCATCGAGGCTGCCGTACTCGGCCAACCACTTGGCCGCGGTCTTCGGCCCGCATTTTTCAACGCCGGGAATGTTGTCGACGCTGTCGCCCATCAGGGCCAGGTAGTCGATGATCTGATCGGCGCGCACGCCGAACTTCTCGACCACACCGGCGTCGTCCAGGGTGCTGCCGCTCATGGTGTTGACCAGGCTCAGGCCCGGCCGAACCAGCTGGGCGAAATCCTTGTCGGAGGTCGACACCTTGACCTCGATGCCTTCGGCGGCGGCGCGGATGGCCAGGGTGCCGATCACATCGTCGGCTTCAACGCCGGGCACGCGCAGGATCGGAAAGCCCAGCGCCTCGACGATCGCCATCATCGGCTCGATCTGCGCGCGCAGATCGTCGGGCATGGCCTCTCGATGGGCCTTGTAGTCGGGATACAGCTCATCGCGGAAGGTCGGCCCGGAGGCGTCCATCACGAAGGCCGCGTAATCCGGTGCCTCCTTCAGCGTCGAGCGCAGCATGTTGACCACGCCGAACAGGGCACCGGTCGGCTCGCCAGCGGCGTTCGACAAAGGCGGCAGCGCATGGAAGGCGCGGTAGAGATAGCTGGAACCGTCGATCAGGATGAGCTTTTGCATCCGCGGAGTTTAGTCCGCCGCGCTTCCCGCTGCTGCGTGCGCTGGCTATGCTGACGGCGCCCGCGTCGATCTCGATGCCCGCCCCAAGGAGTTCGCCATGCGCCGTCTGACCTGTCTGCTGCTGCTCGCCGCCTTCGCGCAGGGCGCGTCCGCCCAGACCTCGCCGCAGCCGCGCGAAGAACCCCCGCTGCCGCCCAAGGTGCAGACCCCACCAGGCTTCGACGACGCTCCGGTGGTGAACATCCGCCGCGACGAGACCAGCGGCGATGTGATCGAGGAGTACCGTCAGAGCGGCCGCCTCTACCTGGTCAAGGTGACCCCGCAGCGCGGACCCAGCTACCAGCTGCAGGACACCAATGGCGACGGCAAACTCGACACCCACGATTTCGAGGGCAATGTGCGGCCGGTGTATTGGACTCTGTTCGAGTGGAATTGACGACAACGGGCTGATCGCTCCGGTAGATCGACCAGCCCGCCGTGCGCGCGGCTTGGATTGCGAATAGTCGCACCGTGGGCAGCGCCCGCGAAGCCCAATACTTGAGCCCCACGTGATCGATACCCTGCATGACATCGGCCTTTGGACCGGCAACATCCGTCCGCTCGGCATCGCCCTGCCGCTGTGGATGCTGGCCGCAGCGGCTGTGGCGCTGGTGCTGGTGCCGCGCGCGCTGGATGCCGTGGTTGGCGCGCTCGGCAGCCTGCTGACCGCACTGATGCCGATCGTGGTGCTGCTTTGTTTCGGTCTGGTGGCGGCGCGCTATGGCTTTGGCAAGGGCTCGATCGCGGCGCAGGAGGCGATGCTCTCGCTGCATGCGCTGGTATTCATGCTCGGCGCGGCGTTTGCTCTGCAGCACAACCGGCATGTCCGCGTGGATGTGCTGCAGCAGCGCCTGAGTGCGCGCACTCAAGCGTGGATCGAGGCCGGCGGAATGCTGTTGCTGTTGCTGCCGTTCGCGCTGTTCATGCTGTGGATCAGCCTGGACTACGTCGCCGCCAGCTGGCAGATGCAGGAGTCCTCGCGTGAGCCCGGCGGCCTGCCGGGAGTGTATCTGCTCAAAGCGCTGATTCCGGCCGCGGCATGGCTGCTGGCGGTGCAGGCCTTAGCGCTGATGATCCGTGCCGTCCGCACCGCAGTCGCGCCGGCGCCGCAGGCATGAACACGCTGATGGTGGTGATGCTGGTGCTGGGCCTGTGTGCGGGCCTGCTGCTCGGGTTTCCGGTGGCCTTCACCCTGGGCGGCGTGGCGCTGTTGTTCGCGGGTCTGGGCATGCTGTTGGGAGTGTTCGATCCGTCCTTCCTGCAGGCGTTTCCGAACCGCGTGTTCGGGATCATGGGGAACGAAACCCTGCTGGCGGTGCCTCTGTTCGTGTTCATGGGGGTGATGCTGCAGCGCTCGAAGATGGCCGAGGAACTGCTGGAAACCGTGGCCGCGCAGTTCGGCCGCGCGCGCGGTGGACTGGTGCTGGCGGTGCTGGCGGTGGGCGCGCTGCTGGCGGCGTCGACCGGCATCGTCGGTGCAACCGTGGTGACGCTGGGCCTGATCGCCCTGCCGAGCATGCTGCGGCACGGCTACTGCCCGCGTCTGGCCTCGGGCGCGGTGTGCGCATCCGGCACGCTGGGGCAGATCATCCCGCCGTCGGTGGTGCTGGTGCTGCTCGGCGATCAGCTCGGCTCGGCCTATCAGCAGGCACAGCTGAAGCTGGGAAACTTCTCGCCGCAGGTGGTTTCGGTCGGCGATCTGTTCGCCGGTGCGCTGATCCCCGGCCTGCTGTTGGTGCTGATGTACATGGCCTATGTGGTGTGGATTGCCTGGCGCCAACCGCAGCGCGCGCCAGCCATCGACCCGGCCAGCCTGCCGCAGCGCAGCGGGATGCAGATGCTCGCTGCGGTCATTCCGCCGCTGCTGCTGATCATCTGCGTGCTGGGTTCGATCCTGTTCGGCATCGCCACACCGACCGAAGCCGCCGGCGTCGGTGCGGTGGGCGCCAGTCTGCTGGCCTTGATGCGCGGCCAGCTCGACCTCGCCTGCCTGCGCGAGGTCTCGCGCGAGAGCGTGCTGATCACCGCGATGGTGTTCGCGATCCTGCTCGGCGCGGCGCTGTTCGCCTTGGTCTTTCGCGGCTTCGGCGGCGACGATCTGGTGCATGCACTGCTGACCGGGCTGCCCGGCGGCAAATGGGGCGCCGTCATCGCCGTGATGCTGCTGATGTTCGTGCTCGGCTTCGTGCTCGATTTCATCGAGATCGTGTTCGTGGTGGTGCCGATCGTCGCGCCAGTCCTGTTCCTGCTCGGCGTCGATCCGGTCTGGCTGGGCGTGATGATGGCGGTCAATCTGCAGACCAGCTTCCTGACCCCACCCTTCGGCTTCGCCCTGTTCTACCTGCGCGGCGTGGCTCCGCCCGCGCTGACCACCACCGACCTCTACCGAGGCGTGGCGCCCTTCATCGCGCTGCAGCTCCTGCTGCTGTTGCTGATGGCGATCTGGCCGCAGCTGGCAACGTGGCTGCCTGCTTGGCTGGCGGAGTGAAGGGCTGGGAATCGGAAGCGGGGAATCCGGAATGGTCAGAGCGACGGCGTGCGAGGCTCGGCACACGTTCACGCCGCGGCTGCAGGAGATCGCTACAGCGCGAAACAGTCAGGCGGGCGTGATGTCTCAACCATTCCCGATTCCCCACTCCCGATGCTCCGCCTCTCAGCGCCTTATCCGCTCCAGAATTCCTTCCAGCTCATCCACGCTGAAATACTGCACCACCAGCTTGCCGCGACCTCCGCGGCCGTGCTGCACGGCGACCTTGGCGCTCAGCAGTTCGCCGAGTTCGCGCTCGAGGTTCTGGATGTCCGGGTCGGGCTTTTTCGGCACCGGCGGTGGAGCCGCTTCGCCGCGCTGGATGCCCTGCACGCGGCGCTCGATCTCGCGCACCGACCAGCCCTCGTCGGCGGCCTGGCGGGCCAGGGCCTCGGCCTGCGCCGGCGTCAGCGTCAGCAGCGCGCGCGCGTGACCCATTTCAATCCGGCGTGCTTCGACCAGCTTGCGGATGGCTTCCGGCAGCTCCAGCAAACGCAGCAGGTTGCTGACCGCCGCGCGTGAGCGGCCGACGGCCTCGGCAGTCTGCTGATGGGTCAACTGGAACTCGTCGATCAGACGCTGCAGGGCAAGCGCTTCTTCCAGCGGGTTCAGGTCTTCGCGCTGAATGTTCTCGATCAGCGCCATCGCCAGCGCGGCATGGTCGTCGCTCTCGCGTACAACGCAGGGCACTTCGCGCAGCGATGCCAGCTGGGCGGCCCGCCAGCGGCGCTCGCCAGCGATGATCTCGTAGCGGTCGCGTGCGACGGGGCGGACGATGATCGGCTGGATCAGGCCCTGCGCGCGGATCGAGTCCGCCAACTCCTGCAGGCGGTCGGCATCCATATGGCTGCGCGGCTGGTACTTGCCTGGCTGCAGCGACTCGATCGGCAGTTCGCGCAGGCGCTCCGGCTCGCTCGGACTGCGTTCGGCGCCGCCGCCCAGCAGGGCATCGAGGCCCCGGCCAAGGCCGCGTTTCTTGGTGCTCATGGGTTGGGCTCGATCGAGGATGGTTCGGGCGGCATCGCGGCGTGCTTGTCGCGGCGGATCATTTCGCCGGCAAGGCCGAGGTAGGCGATGCTGCCGCGCGAGGTGCGGTCATATTCGATGATGCTCTGGCCGTGGCTGGGCGCCTCGGCCACGCGCACGTTGCGCGGAATCATGGTGCGGAAGACCTTGTCGCCAAAGTGCTGCATCAGCTGCGCCGACACATCGTTGGCCAGATTGTTGCGCACGTCGTACATGGTGCGCAGGATCCCTTCGACTTCGAGCTGTGGGTTCAGCCGCGCCTTCACTGCGCGGATGGTGTCCATCAGCGCCGACAGGCCTTCCAGTGCGAAGTATTCGCACTGCATCGGCACCAGCACCCCATGGGCGGCGGTCAGCGCATTCAGGGTCAGCAGGTTCAACGAGGGTGGACAGTCGATCAGGACGAAGTGGTAGCGGTCGGCAACCGTTGCCAGACATTCCTTCAGACGCTGCTCGCGGGCGAGAGCGTCCATCAGTTTCACTTCGGCCGCGGTCAGGTCGGCATTGCCAGGCAGCACGTCGAAGCCACCTTTGCAGCCGACGATGGCCTTCTCCAGCGGGACCTCTTCCAGCAGCACTTCGCACCCGCTGTACTCGACCTCGCGCTTGTCGACGCCGCAGGCCATGGTGGCATTGCCCTGCGGGTCCATGTCGACCAGCAGCACGCGCTTGCGCGCCTCTGACAGCGCGGCGGCCAGGTTGACCGCCGTGGTGGTCTTGCCGACGCCGCCCTTCTGGTTGGCGATTGCGATGATCCGGGCCATCTGCGCTCCGTGTTCTGCCCACTCTGCGCCGGGGTGTCCGGGGCGCATGCCGTCGCCGCTCATGTCGCTGTCCTCGCCAGCACCAGCAGGTGGCGCTCGCCTGCGACCTCCGGCACCGACAAACGCGCCGAATCCTGCAGCATCCAGCCCGGTGGAAGCGCGGTCAGCTCCTCGGCGGGCCACTGGCCCTTCATCGCCAGCAGCCTGCCCTCGGCCTTCAACAGATGACCGCCAAAGGCGATCAGCTGGGCAAGACTACCCAAGGCGCGTGCGGAGAGACAGTCGTAGTTGGCAGGCTCGTCGAGCTGTTCGCCGCGACAGGCGTGCACGCGCACATTGTCCAGTTTGAGCTGGCGCACCACTTCGCGCAGAAAGCGCGCCTTCTTGCCGACGGGTTCGACCAGGCTGACCTGCAGCTGCGGCCGCGCTATCGCCAGCGGAATACCGGGAAGGCCGGCGCCACTGCCGATGTCGACCAGTGAATCACCGCTCAGATATGGCAACACGCTCAAAGAATCCAGCAGGTGCAGGCCGAGCATCTGCTCGGGGTCGCGGACTGCGGTCAGGTTGTAGGCACCGTTCCACTGCAGCAGCAGGGCCAGATAGCCCAGCAATGGCTGATCAAGCGCGACGGGCAAACCCAGCGGCAGCAGCCCTTCGCGAAGACGGGGTGCGAGCGCGGCGATGGCGGCAGGTAGGGCTGTCAATTGCGTGGGTGCGCCGTGAACGGGGGCGCAAGTATCGGCAGGGGGCACCCCTTACGCAAACACTCCGACCGCCAGGCCGCTCGTCGTCAGGAGACGGCGGCGCTAAAGGCCGGCCGGCAGAATGCAGCGAACGACGTGCAGGCCGCGGCCGGCGAGCAGGCCATTCAGCTGTTGGCGGAAGCGTTGATCGCGCTTGGTGTCGGCCGATTCGCTTGCCGAAATCTGTCCCAGTGCTTCTCCCGCCGTGCGTGCAACCAGCTGATCGATGGACTCGATGGCGGCACCGGACTGGCGTGGGTCCAGAATCTGGTAGTAGACCGCGCCTTCGCGGCTGCCATCACCCACAGGTACCGCATGTCCGATCAGGCTGACGCGCTGGCCGATCCGCTCGATCATCGGCAGCACGAAGCCGAAGCCTGGCGGCAGCGTGCGCACGTAGCGACCGAACCGGTGCACGGTGTAGGCGCTGCCTTCCGGCACCCGTCGGACACCCGCCACGACGGCCAGCACGAACAGGGCGGCCAGGATGAGGGAGGGGGCAACAATGCTCACGGCTTCAGTGCTTTGTGTTGGATTTCGAGAAAAACTGTGAAGAAGTGCACACAAGCCACTAACGACACAGAGATTAACGCGAAAGTTACAAGCTTGGCCCCCAACAGACAGTGAACCCGTGAGCACTTGCGGCGAACCGCGTCAACGCACTCGCGATTTCGACCGACCTGCAGCTCCCCGGACGCTTAACCAAACACAACGGCGCTCACAGATCGGGTTTCATCGTCAACAAGGCCATGGCAGCGTGCTCGCTTGTAAGCGTCCGCCCACCTCACCTACCTTCCTTACCTGATTCTCCCGACCGTCTCCGGTTTCCCCAACGGAGGACCGGTCGATGGCGTGTTCGGAGGCGTGGCGGTGGCGGGCGCATGTGC
>NZ_JBILJQ010000068.1:0-29673 GCF_044377145.1 Aquimonas sp. | reverse complement strand
CGGCGCGCTCAAGGCCAGATCCACACCCGTTGAGCTCGATCTGCCGGAGGTGGTTAGTTAGAAAAAACGTCGCCGAGTGTTGGGAAAGGGTTGACACGTTCCGGTGCGTGGCGTTCGCGCTGGTCGGCTTCGATCCACGGGCCCCAAGTCTGCTCGACGTACTCGCGCATGGCTTCGCGGGTGATCGCGTAGGCGCGTTCGGCGTCGGCTGTCGTCATCGGGCGCAGCGCGAAGGCGGGGCTGTTCGGGCGGGCGGCTACCATTTCAGAGTTGAGTCTGTCGCTTCAATAGCGACACCGGGCTTGTTGGACCACCCGGAAACCTGGGTTGAGCAGGCGAGTGATCACTCTGGATCCGACAGCTAACGAGACTGACTCAGTCATCTACTCGCGGCCGGCGACGGTGCAAGTATTCCCGCAAGCGCACCTATTGCCGCCGATCCAAGCGCTGTCAGGACATCTGGGATTGCGACTGTGCCGCCGCTGTTCTTGAAAGAAAGACCCATGACTCCCACGACAACAAACAGCACTACAAGCCCCAGCGAGCTAACGACGATTCTATATATGAGCCTGTCTTGCTCTAGAGCACGCGGCACGACTTGCTTCTTGGCTTGCTCGGCCAATCTGTTTAGCGTCTCTGCCGGCCTTGATTGAATCTCCTGTAAAACGCCGGGTGTTTCGATAATGGTCTTCACCAATTGATCTGCGGACCGCATTTCGTCTGCCATGGCTCTCTCCTTGGGACAGGTTTTTGCAGTGCTTCGTGAAAGAATAAACCCAGTGGATCTGCGTAGGCCTTGTTCGATTTCACACTACAGAATTCTACCAATTTTTGGCTTACCACTTGATGCGGCCACTGTGGGTTTCCGATGCCTAACGCCAGCGTCAAGCCGCGCCAAACGCGTCGGCTTGAATGATTGATTGGGAGCGAAGATAGACGACTGCGCCCAAAAGAACTGACAGTGCGACCGGGAGCACGACCACCGCGCGCTGCGCCAGGGATCGATTGCGCAGCACCGGGCCTGCGACGAGCAGCAAAAGAATTGACGCAAGGCACGCGGCAAGGGAAGCGACCGCCGGGGTGATGAACGCGAGGTCCCCAGCTGCCGAAAGCGGCTCGAGTGGCACCCAACGAAACGTGTAATAGGCCGCGACTAGAAGCAGAACCCACGCAAGCACGACGGAGGCTCGAACATTGTTGGGAAAGCTGTCAGCGCTGTTCATGGCGTTTGAGGCCTTGGTCCGACTGAACGGAAACCGTCCGTGATAACCCCAGCGCGCAATCTGGTCTAGCGCGCGCAGCACCGACGCTCGACTTGCTCTGGCGACAACAGTGCGATGGTCGTCGCACTTTGGTCAACCTGTCACATATGACAGGTCCTTGTGCCTCGGAGCGAGAGGACCTTGTTCCAATCCCCACAAGTGGAGCCTGCCCATGTGCCGAGTAGGCCCGCTCACAGCTTGACCACCGCCGCAAAAGCCGAGCCAGAACACGAACTCACGCTCAGGTCGAGGTGCAATTTCGGTTGAATGGTGCCGCTCCCCCACCCGCTCGAACCCATGCCGCGATTAAAATCGCTGCGCGCCGGCGTTCAATTTCAGCACCTGCAGTTCCACCCCGCGGCCTACTGCGCGCGCCTGCGCGAGAAGGTCGTGCCGCACCGCTGCGCCAACACCCTGCCCTTGCGCTGCGGTAGGCAGATTGAGCCGAGCGAGGTAGACGCAGCCGTGCCGCCATTCGAGCGCGCGCAGACCCAGTTCGACGCCGTTGACCACGATGAAGTCGTGCTGGCCGGCGCGGTAGCTGCGTGCGTGGAGTTCGCGCTGCTCGGCTTCGATCCACGGGCTCCAGGTCTGCTCGACGTACTCGCGCGTGGATTCGCGGGTGATCGCGTAGGCGAGTTCGAAGCCCGCGATCGTCATCGGGCGGAGCGCGAAGACCGGGGCTGTTCGGGTGTGTCGCGGGTGGGGTCCAGCGCGGCTTGAGTGCAGATTCGCGCAGGCAGCGTGCTTTGCGTATCGCTCGACTGGCGGCTGCGCCACGCCAGCACCTCACTGAAGTGCGCGAATCAGCAGGTATCCGCCCACGCTCAGCCACAGGAACAGTGCCGCTGCCAGCAAGAGAGGGCGCGGGCCGAGCGCCTTGATCCGGGCAAACCGGGTCTCCAGCCCCAGGGCCGCCATTGCCGTGGCCAACAACAGGGTGTCGAGTGCCAGCAGCAGGCGCTTGACCTCGGCAGGCAGAGCAATCATCGAATTCAGCGCAACCACGGCGACAAAGCCGAGCGCGAACCATGGAATCACCCTGTGCCGCTGACCTGTCCGCCGCGACTCGCTGTAGCCGAGGAAGAGCAGCACGGGCACCAGCATGAGCACGCGGGTGAGTTTGACCACGACCGCGGCATCCGCCGCTTCGGGACTGATCGCACTGCCGACCGCGACCACTTGCGCCACCTCATGCACGGTCGCGCCGGCATACAGGCCGAACGTGGCCGCATCGAAACCCAGCAGCGGGAACAGCTGTGGGTACAGAAACAGGCTGAGTGTGCCGAACAGCACCACGCTGGCGACCGCGATGGCGACCTTGTGGGGCTCCGGGCGGATCACCCGCTCCACCGCCAGCACGGCCGCTGCACCGCAGATCGCGCTGCCGACCGCCGTCAGCAGCGCGGTATCCCGATCCAGCCCGAACCAGCGCTGCCCCGCCCACACGCCCAGCCCGAGGGTGGACAGCACCACCACGGCATCGACCAGCAAGCCGGTGAGCCCGATCGCGGCGACATCCTGAAACGACAGTCTCAGCCCGTACAACACCACACCGGCCCGCAGCAGCACGCGCTGCGAAAAGGCGATGCCCGGAAGCAGGGACGGCGAAAGCCGCGAGCCGACGGTGTTGCCCATCACCATCCCGAGCACGATGGCGACCGTCAGCGCGCTGAGCTGCCAGGAGCGCAACCCAGGCGCATGCGCAAGCCCCAGGCCCGCCAGACCGAGCATCAGGGCAAGCAGCAAGCCCGGCAAGATCGTCGTCACACGGGCCGACCCAGCGGCAGAAAGGATGGAATGCATGCGCGCATGCTCACAGCGCGCTGAGTATCAGTACAGTTTAAAAACCTTACTCGCCCCATAAGCCAGACTGATGATTGGTGTCAGCCCGCGACAGCTTGAAGTGTTTGCCGCCATCGCCGCGAGCGGCAGCGTCAGCGCAGCAGCGACTCAGGTGCACTTGAGCCAGCCAGCGACCAGCATGGCGCTGGCCGAACTGGAACGGCTGCTGGGCGCACCACTCTTTGACCGAAGCCAACAAAGGCTGCGGCTCAACGATCACGGCCGACGCGTATTGCCGCTGGCGCGCGAAATTCTCGACCGGTTGACCGAGCTGGGTCGTGGCGCGGAATCTTCCGAGCAGCCACGCGGCGAGCTCAGACTCGGGGCCAGCAACACCGTGGGCAACTATCTGGTCGGCGATCTGCTCGGCGGTTTTGTACGCTCACACCCACGGGTCGCCTTGCGCCTGCACGTGGACAACACCGCCGCCATCGTCGCTGGGGTGCTTGATTACAGCCTCGATCTGGGCTGTGTCGAGGGCGACATCACCCATGCCGAGCTGGAGCTGCTGCCTTGGCGCGGAGATGCACTGTGCATCTGTGCGCCTGCGGGGCACCCTCTGGTTGCCCGGAAGACACTGCGCCCGGGAGACTTCGCCGGCAGTCGCTGGATCCTGCGCGAGGCTGGCTCCGCCACACGACAGCAAACCGAACGAGCGCTGGCGCAATTGCCCCCCGGCGAAACCATCCTGGAACTGGACCAGAGCGAAGCCATCAAGCAGGCGGTCATCGCCGGCCTGGGCTTGGCTTTGCTGCCAGCTGTCGCAGTGCGGAATGCGGCAGCCACCGGACGGCTGGCCATCCTGCCTACCCCGTTCCTGTCGCTGCAGCGAAAACTGCAGTTCGTCATTCACCGGCGCAAGTATCGCAGTGCGTTGTTGCAGGCTTTTCTCAACAGCACCGCGCCAGATCGCGAGCCGCCCGGCCAGCCTTGAAACCCGCCGCGCGGGAGAGCGCAGTTCGCGCGAGCTGACGATCCGTACGGCGACCGGGGATGCCGTTCCTCGACGTTGGGACGTGCCTTTGGCTTGTCCCAATCTACAAAGCCATAGCAGCTCGGTTGGGCCAAGCACCGCAACTCGGTGGGTTGGGCCAAGCGCAGCGCGGCCCAACTTCGCGCGTCGGTCGGTTAGCGCCGCAGGGCTTTGATCGGCTGGGAGGCGGGCGACTGATCGCGAAAGGCTCGGGCGCTGGCGATGCTGCCGATCACCACCACATGCGCCCTGAGCGCGCTCGGGAGGCACTATGCCGTTTGGCTCCAGCGAAGACGGGGCTGTTTGGGGATGTCGCGGGTGGGTTCAGGCATGGTGAGGAGCTTGGATTCGCGCGAGCGGGGGCCCTGGGGCGTCTTCGGAGACCTGATCAACCGATCGGCGGTTCGGTAGTCCGCAGCATGGCGGCGCAGCAACTGGTGCAGTGCAGGCACGGACATCTGCGCGCCACACCCCTGCAATGTTTCGGGTCTCTACTTCCCGCGCCGAACTGGTTTGCGGCATTGCAATACCTACTGCAGTGCAGCACGCGAAACGCTGTGCGGAACGCTGTGCGCTGCGTCATGGAATCCCGTTGACGCTGAACACAACCGGACGCTAGCGTACGGGCCGGCATCGGGGGGACGCCCGCAATGGGCGCCATGCCAACTGTTGGTCGAGTGAACACAAGCGGAGGCATCCGACCTCCGCGTCGCACACCATCAATCGAGGGGAACACCATGAAGAACCGACTCCGCGGCACCGCCCGTACCTGGCTGCCTGGCCTTGCCCTGCTCGCCTGCAGTGCCGCCGCCATGGGCAATACCTTGAACCAGAACGTCTCCTGGACGGTTGACCGCTCAGGCACGAGCACCAAGTACCGCGTGGTCGCTTACGGCGATTCCATCTATGCCGGCTACAACGGCTCGATCAGCAATGCCGCGCGCTACGCGGCGCCGACGGTCGAATCCGAATACCTGGCGGCGCTGTGGAATGCCGACATCGAGAACATCCGCCGCGCCAAGTCCGGCGCTGTGGCTTCCGACGTGTACCAGAACAAGATCGTCGCCGAGCGCTCGTACATGCAGGCCGCCTCGACCCGCGTGGTGACCTTCGAGATGTGCGGCAATGATGGCCTGCAGGCGCGCTCGGCCTTCAAGTCGCAGTCCGGCACCTGCAACTACAGCGGGCTGGATGCTGCAGTGGCCGCCTGCAAGACCTCAGTGGCTGCGTCGATGGACTACATCAATGCCAACGCGCACCCGAACACCCGGCTGAAGGTCATCAGCAATCTGTACTACCCCGGCTACAACGCCGACAACGTGCAGAGCAGCTGCCGCGATGCCAGCACCGGCGCGACGGTCAATCTGCGCGACCGCTTTCTGCCGGCGATTGCGCGCATGAACTACTGGATGTGCGAGTACGCGCGCCAGAAGAACTTCAAGTGCGCCGACAGCTTCGCCCAGTACATGGGCGCCGACTACGACAGCAACGGCGACGGCCAGGTCGATTCCGACGCCCTCCGCTACGTGGCCGGCGAGACCGAAGCCAGCTATGTCAACCGCATCACCGGCACGCTGCGGCCGACCCTGCGCGACGCCAACACTCACTTCGTCACGGCCTCCAGCAGCTTCGACTACATCCAGTCGGACGATGTGCATCCGACCTTTACCGGCGGCACCGTGTCGGCGGGGCTGTTTGGCGGCAGCACCGGCACTGGCGCCGCGCGCTACACCAGCTTTGCCAACGGCCGCAGCCCGATCTGGGACCGCTTCGGCCACGAGCGGATGGGCTGGGCGCTGTCGACCTACAGCCCGCCGACCCCGTTCTGATCTCACTCCGTTGATCAGACAGAACTGAGCCCCGCGCAGTGGACACCTCTGTCCCGCCGCCCACCCCGTCGTCCATCCCGGACGGCGCGGGTGTGCGCATGATCCGCCAGCCGCAGCCTTGGCATCGCTCAGCGCGGATCTACCTTGCGCTGGCGCTGCTGATGGTGGGCGCGGGCATCGCCTATCTGGTGTATCCAGCGGTGGCTGCACCACAGCCGCGGGCGGTCACAATGCCCGCGCACGAGCCGCCAGCCGCACCTGCTGCACCTGCCTCCGCAGCATCCAAGCCCACACAACCGAGTTCGCCGGTGCCCTCGACAACGCCCCCGCGCCGATCACCCGCGTTGGCGCCAGTCGCGGTTTCAACGATGGCCGACGAGCTGCCTTCGCTGGACCCCGACGACATCGCCGCCTACATCTCGCCGGCCGACGGCGAGCCGACCATGGCCGAGGTGATCGACGGCCTGCGCCATGCCGGTATTCATGACGGCCTGGCGGCGTTCAATCCGCCCGGCACCAGCCCGCCGCTGCACGGTATCGCCGTGCCTGATGACTTCGTGCTGCCGCAAGGCTATGTGCGCCACCACCAGGTGACTGACGACGGCGAACCGATCGAGCCGGTGCTTATGTTCTCGCCCGACTACACCTTCTACGACGAAGCCGGTCGCCCGATCGTGCTGCCCGAGGATCGCGTGGTGCCGCCGGAGCTGGCGCCGCCTGGCCTGCCGATCGAGCCGATCGAAATCCCGCCGCCGGCGGAGTGAGCGTTGCACCCACGCTTCGCACAGGCTGCCGGGATGAATTGACCAGCGGCCTGCAGCTTGCCCGCACGGCAATGTGCGCCGCACCCACACTGCTCAACCCCTGCACGGAGTAGACCGAGTTGACGACGGAGTATCGGCCTGCGCCGCGCTGGCAGTTGCTGGCCGGGCTGACGGCAAGCGCGCTTCTGCTCGGACTGTACGCACGCGTTGGGGCGGCCTGGCCGCTGGGCTTTGTCGCCCTCGCACCGTGGCTGCTGGCGCTGAATGCCACGCGTACGCTGCACGGCACGCTCGCCAGCGCGCTGCTGATGAGCCTGGCCCTGGTCGCTGCGGTGTTCGCCTGGTTCGGTGCCGCGATTGGCGCCTACACCGGCTACGGCAGCGCGGGGGCGACAGTCATTCTGTTGGCGCTGGCGCCGCTGCTGCAGCCACAGCTGTTGGCCTTCGCCGTGGTGCGCCATCTGGTTGGGCGTCACCACGGCACGCTGGTTCAGGCCAGCGCGGGCGCTGCTGCTTGGGTCGGCTGCGAATGGCTGCTGCCGAAGCTGCTGGGCGATACGCTCGGCCACGGCCTGTTTCCGTCCGCCACTCTGCGTCAGGTCGCGGACCTGGGCGGCGCGGCGGGACTCACCTTGCTGCTGATTTTGGTCAACGAGGCCGTGGCCGCGGCGTTTACGCGTCGACGCGATGGCATGCGTGCGCTGCTGAGGCCCGCTGCGCTTGCGGTCACGCTAGTCGTCGCAATGGCGGGCTATGGGCTGCTGCGATTGAACACGCTTGGCGCAGCAGCCGATGCCACGCTTCCAACGCTCCGAGTTGGCCTGGTGCAGTCGAACATCATCGACTACGAGCGGCTGCGCGCGGAGATCGGCGCCTACGCCGTGGTCAGGCATGTGCTCGACACCCACTACGCGCTGTCGCGGCAGGCGATTGAGCGCGACCGCGTGGATGCGCTGCTGTGGTCGGAGACCGTGTTCCCGACCACTTTCGGCCACCCCAAGAGCGACGACGGCGCCGCGCTGGACCGTGAGATCCAAGGCTTCGTCGACAGCGCCGGCGTGCCGCTGGTGTTCGGCACCTATGACCTCGATGACGCCGGCGAGTACAACGCCGCGGCCTTTGTCGAGCCCGGCACCGGCCTGCTCGGCTACTACCGCAAAACCCATCCCTTCCCGCTGACCGAACATGTACCGGCCTGGCTGGATGGACCGCTGCTGCGCCGCTGGCTGTCCTGGACCGGCAGCTGGCAGCCGGGCCACGGCGCGCGGGTGATGCCGCTGCGCAGTGCAGACGGTCGCGAGGTGAATGTTCTGCCCTTGATCTGTCTGGACGACGTGCGCAGCGCGCTTGCCATCGACGGCGCGCGCCTGGGCGCGCAGGCCATCATCGGCCTGTCCAACGATTCCTGGTTCAGCGAGTCGCCGCAGGGTGCGCGGCTGCACCTCGCCGTGGCCGCTTTCCGCAGCATCGAAACACGCCTGCCGCAGCTGCGCGTCACCACCAATGGCCTGAGCGCGGTGATCGACGCCAGCGGCGAAGTGATCGCCAGCACCGCGATGGGCGAACGCACCGTACTGGTCGGCGAGATCCGCGCGCAGGATCCACCGCCGACCCTGATGGTGCGCTGGGGCGACTGGGTGGGGCCGGCAGGTCTGCTGGGGTTGCTGGGCTTGGCCATGGTGTCGATCGTTCGCAGAGTTCGGCAGCGCGTGATCGCGAGGCGTGCCGATGCCGAAGCCAGCGCGGGGCCTGCTGCCTACTCCGAGCCAGTCATCGTACTTTCCGCAGCGTGGCGCGTCGCTGCAGCGGCGCTGCGTCTGTGCGCCGGCGTCGGCCTGCTGGCGGTCGCCCTGCGCATGCTGCTGCGCGACGGCCTGCAGGTGAACTCGCTGAGTCAGGTCGGGTGGTTTCTCGCCGCCGTGGTCGCGCCCGCTTTGGCCGCATGGGCGCTGCAGCGCGCGTTCGCGGCGCGAGCGCATATCGAAGCCGGGCTGCTGGTGCTGCAGCAACGCGGGCAGCGGGTCGAGATCCCGCTGGCTGCAATCGCCGCACTGCAGGTCTGGCGCCTGCCCTTGCCCGCCAGCGGCGTCGATCTGCTGCTGACCTCGGGCGAACGCTGGAGCCAGGCCATCGCGGTCGCCGATCCACAAGCTCTGTTGCAGGCACTCAATGCCGCCGGCTCACCCGCGCGCTTCGCCGGCACCCACGCACCAGCGCTCGCCCGCTACGCGCACCACCGAGCCGCCAGTAAACGCCGCTGGCTGGACCACCCGCTGCTGAAGTTCGTGCTGTTTCCGCTGCTGCCGGCCCTGCCCGCGTTTCGCCTGCACCAGCACATCGCCTTCGGCGGCAGCTTGGGCGAGTACTACACCTATGGGCTGCAGGCCTGGCTGACGGGGCTGCTGATCTGGTGGGTTTCATGGGCGATCGGCCTGATGCTGTTCGCCGCCGTCTTGCGCGTGCTGATCGAAGCGGGCTGCGTGATCGCACAGGGCGCCAGCTCCGCGCGCGCCGCAGGTGTCAGGCATGCAATGGAGTGGCTGGGGCGCCTGCTGTTCTACGCCGGCGTGCCGACCTGGCTGCTGCTGCGGATCACCGCCGGCTGAGCCTCGAAGAATCGAGCAAGGCACCAGTGGCGGTCGCCTGCTCGATCCGCGGATCGATCGAGCGAGCCATCACGTGCATCCGCGACCAGACTGCTGCGGTCAGCCGGCATCATCGCCAGACCTCGAGGCAATGCCTGCGCCGGGTCCACGGACTGTCCCCGTATACTTGCGCCCCATGAATACCCCCGCCCCCACCGGCAGCGGCAAGCTGCCCACCATCGCCGTGCTGGTCGCCGCGCTGGCCGCTGGCATCGGCCTGTTCGCGGGTCAGCGCGTGTTCGCGCCGACTGAGCTGCCGCAGATGCAGAACAGCCTGCTGTATCCGCAGTTCAAGCAGATCCCCGACTTCAAGCTCACCGCCGACGACGGCCGTGACTTCACCCAGGCCGATCTGCGCGGTCGCTGGAGCCTGGTTTTCGTTGGCTTCACCCACTGCCCGGACATCTGCCCGACCACGTTGGCCGATCTCGGCAAGGCGCGCGCGCAGATGACGGATCTGCCCGAGATCGAGCGTCCGCAGATCGTGTTTGTGTCGGTCGACCCCGAGCGCGACAGCCCCAAGCTGGCCGGCGACTACGCCCAGTACTTCGATGCCTCGGCGCGCGGCGTCAGTGCCGATCACGCCGCCCTGCTGCCGTTCACCCGCAGCCTCGGCATGGTCTACATGCAGTCGGAGCTGGAGGGCGGTGGTTACACCGTTGACCATTCGGCCTCGGTGGCGATCATCAACCCGGAAGGCCAACAGGTCGGGCTGGTCCGGCCGCCGCTCGACCCGACCAAGATCGCGGCCGATCTGCGCGCGCTGATCGCCCACCGCGCTGCCAGCGCAGGCTGAAGGAGTTGGCATGAGCAAGCTCGCGCTGATTCCGCAGTACGCGCTGCCGCACCGTCTGCTGTCACGGCTGGTGCTGTGGGCCACGCGGGTCCGCATCAAGGCGTGGAAGAACTTTCTGATCCGCCAGATCAGCACACGCTTTGCGGTGAACTGGGACGAAGCCGCTTCGTCCAAGCTCGAAGACTACCCGCACTTCAACGCCTTCTTCACTCGCGCGCTCAAAGCCGGCGCGCGCCTCCCCGACCCGGCCGCCGATACCCTGCTGATGCCCGCCGATGGCCGCATCAGCCAGCTCGGGCGGATCGAGAACGGACGGATCTTCCAGGCCAAGGGCCAGAGCTACACCGCGGCCGAACTTCTGGGCAGCGAGGACGCCGCCGCGCCGTTCGCCGACGGCCACTTCATCACCGTTTATCTGTCGCCACGCGACTACCACCGCGCGCACATGCCTTGGGCCGGGCGGTTGATCGAAACCGTGCACATCCCGGGCCGATTGTTCAGCGTGGCACCGTTCGCGGTGGCCGGCATCCCGCGCCTGTTCGCACGCAATGAGCGCCTCGTCTGCCGCTTCGAAACCGACCGCGGGCCGATGGCGGTAGTAATGGTCGGCGCAATGCTTGTATCCGGCGTTGAAACCGTTTGGGGTGGCGTGGAGATTCCGCCCTACGGCTCCGGCATCGTTCGTCGCGACCTGCGCAGCCGGAACATCACGCTTGATCGCTTCGCTGAAATGGCGCGCTTCAACATGGGCTCGACCGTGATCGTCTGTCTGCCGCGCGAGGGCTTCGAGCTCGACGATGGGCTGTTCGCGGAGAATCCGGTGCGCGTCGGCCAGCGGCTGGGCTGGGCTCGCGGAAGCTGACGGCCGTGCAGCTCTACCGCTTCCACGGTGGGCTGCCGCTGGCGGGACGCAAGGGCGCGCTGCCGCTGCAGCCGATCCGCGATTGTTCGCTGCCTGACCAACTGGTGCTGCCGCTGCGCATGCATGCGCGCGGCCGGCTGCAGCCGGTGGTGAGCGTCGGCGAGCGCGTGCGGCGTCATCAGGTGCTGGCCCGGCCCGAGATTGACGGCGGCGCCTGCCTGAATGCGCCGGCTGCCGGCGTGATCGAAGCGATCGAGCCGCGCGGACTGCCGCATGCGCCGGGAGAGATCGACCTCGCGCTGATCCTGCGTGTCGATGCCGAGGCGCCGCTCGCTGCCGCTTCGTTCACGCCCATTGACGATTGGCGCGCGGCAGATCCCGGCGAACTGCGAGCCCGATTGATCGAGGCCGGTGTCGCCGGCCTGGGCGGCGCCGTGTTTCCGACCGCCGACAAGCTGCAGCGGCCCTGCCACACGCTGATCCTCAACGGTGCCGAGTGCGAACCCTGGATCGCCTGCGATGAGCGCCTGCTGGCCGAAGACGCCGCGGCGGTGCTGCGCGGTGGTCAGCTGCTGGCGCGGATCGTGGGTGCCGGCCGCCTGATCGTGGCGATTGAGGACAGCATGGCGCCCGCGCGCGACGCCCTGCGGGCCGCACTGGCCGCACTGGATACCCAGCAGGACGATGCGCTCGATATCGAGTACGTCGAGGTGCCGACCCGCTACCCGCAGGGCGGCGAGCGCCAGCTGATCGAAGTGCTGACCGGGCTGCAGGTGCCGCGCGGAGGCCTGCCGCAGGATCTCGGCATCGTGGTCCACAACGTCGGCACCGCCGCCGCGGCCTGGCGCGCCGTGGTCGAAGGCCAGGCGCTGGTGGAGCGCATCGTCAGCCTGACCGGGCCGGGCGTGGTCGCGCCCGGCAACTGGCGGGTGGCGCTGGGCACGCCGATCGAGCACTTGGTCGACGAGGCCGGTGGCTACAGCCCTGATGCGGAACGGCTGGTGATGGGCGGCGGCATGATGGGCGTCAGCCTGCCGGACGACGGCTTTCCGATCGTCAAGGCCAGCACCTGCGTGCTGGTGCTCGATCACGCCAGCCTGCCGCCGGCGCAGGCGCCGATGCCCTGCATCCGCTGCGGCGACTGCGCCGAGGTGTGTCCACCCAAACTGCTGCCGCAGCTGCTGCATCACGCGCTGCGCGGGGATGAGCTCGAGCACGCGGCCACGCTAGGTCTGTTCGACTGCATCGAGTGCGGGCTGTGCGATCTGGCCTGTCCTTCGGCGATTCCGCTGGTCTCCGAATTCCGCACCGGCAAGGCTGCGCTGCGAGTGCAGCGCCAGCGCGAGAGTGAGGCGACCGCGGCGCGGCAGCGCTTCGAAGCGCGCACCGAGCGCCTGCTGCGCGAGCGCGAGGAACTCGCTTCCAGCCGCGCGGTGGCCGGCAAGCAAGCCGCCAGCGCCGCGGCGATTGCGGCCGCCCTGGCCAAGGCCAAAGCGCGCAAGGCACCTGCTGCGCCGAAGGAGGCCGAATGAAGACCTTCGGCACCGCGACCGCACCGCATCTGCCTTCGCGCGGCAGCGTGCGCGCCCTGATGCTGGAGGTGCTGGCCGCGCTGCTGCCGGGCATCGCCGCCCATGTGTATTTTTTCGGACCCGGCGTGATGGTGCAGATCGTTCTGACGGTGAGCTTTGCGCTGATCGTCGAAGCCGCCTGCCTGAAGCTTCGCGCGCGGCCGCTGCAGCCGTTTCTGAGCGACGGCAGTGCGGTGCTGGCGGCGGTGCTGTTCGCGCTGTGCCTGCCGCCGCTGGCGCCGTGGTGGATCGCCGCGATCGGCATGCTGGCGGCGATCGGCCTGGCCAAACACGCCTACGGTGGCCTCGGCTACAACCTGTTCAACCCGGCCATGGTCGGCTACGCGGTGGTGCTGATCAGCTTTCCGTTCGAACTCAGCCAGTGGCTGGCGCCGCGCGGGTTGGGGCTGGACCCGCCCGGGTTTGCGGCCAGCCTCAACGCGATCCTGATCGGCATCGCGCCCGCGCCGGGCTGGGACAGCCTCGCCCAGGCCACCCCGCTGGACACCGTGCGCCAGCTCAGCGCTCAGGGCCAGACCCTGGTCGAGATCCGCGACGCGCCGCTGTTCGGTGATTTCGGCGGCAAGGGTTGGGAGTGGATCGCCAACTTCTATGCGCTCGGCGGGCTGTGGCTGCTGGCGCGGCGCAAGATTCCCTGGCAGACGCCGCTGGCGACACTGGGCAGCGTCGTGCTGCTGACCCTGCCGCTGTGGGCGCTGGAGCCTGACGTGCATCCGTTCCCGCTGCAGCACGTGTTCTCGGGCGCACTGGTGCTGGCGGCGTTCTTCATCGTCACCGATCCGGTCTCCGGCTGCGCCAGCGCACGCGGGCGGCTGATCTTCGGCGCGGGGGTCGGCGTGCTGACCCTGATCATCCGCCGCTGGGGCAGCTATCCGGATGCGGTCGCCTTCGCCGTGCTGCTGATGAACTGCGCCGCGCCGATGCTCGACCGCTACACGCGTCCACGCATCTACGGTGAAGCGCGATGAGTACCACGCCCGCGGGCCTGGGTCGGGCCGCGCTGCTGCTGGGCTTGTGCGCTCTGATCGCGGTGGGCCTGCTGAGCCTGGTCGAAGCTCTGACCCGCGAACCGATTGCCGAGGCCCGCGCCGCGGCCGAACGCGCTGCGCTCAGCGTCGTGCTGCCGGCCAGCGCGTACGACAATGACCCGATCGCCGACTCGGTGTGGATCACCGCGCCGCTGTGGCTGGGGCGGCCCGAGCCAGCGCGCGCCTGGCGCGGCCGCCGTGGAGATACCGACAGCGCACTGGCGCTGGAAGCCACCGCGCCCGACGGCTACAGCGGCCGTATCGAGCTGCTGATCGGTGTCGATGCCGAGGGCGAGGTGCTGGCGGTACGAGTGACGCGCCACAAGGAGACGCCCGGCCTTGGCGACCCGATCGAACGCGAGCGCAGCGACTGGGTCGATGGCTTTGTCGGTCGCTCACTCGGCGCGCCTGAGCCCGCGCGCTGGACGGTCAAACGCGACGGCGGCAGCTTTGATCAATTCGCCGGCGCAACGGTCAGCCCGCGCGCCGTGGTGCAGGCGGTGGCGCGCACGCTGACCTTCCTGCAGCGTCATCGCAGCGCCATTCTGAGCGCCCCAGCCGGCAGCCAACTGGAGTTCGCCGATGCTCCCCAGCCGAACTGAAGCCGGCCACCTGGTCGAGGCCGGCCTGTGGAGCCAGAACGTCGGCCTGGTCCAACTGCTGGGCCTGTGCCCGCTGCTGGCCGTCAGCACCGGGGCGGTCAATGCGCTGGGCATGGGCGTGGCCACCCTGCTGGCCCTGCTGGGCACCAATGTGGCGATCGCGCTGATCCGCCGGCTCAGCGTCAACGAGGTGCGGATCCCCGCCTTCGTGATGGTGATCGCCGCGGTGGTCACTTCGATCGAACTGGCGATGCACGCCTTCCTGCCTGAGCTGCACAAGGTGTTGGGCATCTTCCTGCCGCTGATCGTCACCAACTGCGCGATTCTCGGCCGCGCCGAAGCCTTCGCGAGCCGGGCCGACCCGCTGCGCGCGGCGCTGGATGCGCTCGGCATGGGCCTGGGATTTCTCGGCGTACTGCTGCTGCTCGGCCTGCTGCGCGAAGGCATCGGCCAGGGCAGCGTGTTTGCCGGCGCCGGCGCCCTGCTCGGCCTGCCCGCGCTGGAGCTGCAGTTCAGCAGCCATCGCTTGCTGATCGCCGCACTGCCGCCAGGTGCATTCGTGCTGCTGGGCCTGCTGATCGCGGCGCGGCAGCGTTGGCTGCAGCGACCGCAGCGTGTGCACTCGGTGGGCGCGGCGCCCGCGCATCCGTCCAAGCAGACCTGAGCGCGAGGGCGCGTGCGTTCGGTCAGCCGCGTGTCGGCACGCAACTCCACCTAAACTCCGCCGCGGCCTGCACCTGCGCACGCCCTCGAACTCTCAATCCACGCCCATGAGCCCGAACCCAGCACGCAAGCCAGGCCGACCGGCACCGCAAACGCCCATGCACTCGCCGCGGTCAACAACGGCCACGCCCGATGAGAGCCCGAGCGCAACGAAGTCCAAGACAACGCGATCCACGCGCGGCGCCCAGGACGCCGCTTCGAAACGTCAGAACGCACCCAAGTCCAAGTCAACGACAGCCACCCCGCGCGCCACGGCAGCCAAGCGCACGCCGAAGCCGGCGGCCCTGCCGCCCACCGCAGAGACGCCGGCCAGCCGGCCGATGAACCCGAGCGCGCGCGCCGAGTGGTTCCGCCGCCTGCGCGACTTGAATCCCGAGCCCAAGACCGAGCTGGAATACGGCAGCGCCTTCGAACTGTTGATCGCGGTGCTGCTGTCGGCCCAGGCCACCGATGTCGGCGTCAACAAGGCCACCCGGCGCCTGTTTCCGCTCGCACGCACGCCCCAGGCGATGCTCGATCTCGGCGAAGAGCGCCTGCGCGAACTGATCGGCACGATCGGCCTGTTCCGCGCCAAGGCGGCCAATACGCTGGCGACCTGCCGGATCCTGGTCGAACAGCACGGCGGCGAAGTACCCGGCGAGCGCGAGGCGCTGGAAGCCCTGCCGGGGGTCGGCCGCAAGACCGCCAATGTGGTGCTGAACACCTGGTTCAAACAGCCAACCATGGCTGTCGACACACACATCTTCCGCGTCGCCAACCGCAGCGGCCTGGCCCCGGGCAAGGACGTGCGCGCCGTCGAAGACGCCCTGCTGAAACGGGTGCCGGAGGCCTACCTGATGGACGCCCACCACTGGCTGATCCTGCACGGCCGCTACGTCTGCAAAGCGCTCAAACCCGACTGCGCCCAGTGCGTGGTGCACGACTTGTGCAACTTCAGCCGCAAGGGCAGCCGAACGCCGCAGTGACACAAGACCCGCCAGCAAACGCGCGGCCTTCACACCGCCCCAGCCCGCTCTGAATCCCGAATCCCGAATCCCGAATCCCGAATCCCGAATCCCGAACACCCAATGCCCGGCCTGATCGCCCTCACCCTGCTCGCCCTCGCCCTCGGCGCCCTGCTGGGCTGGGCCGCGCGCCGCTTCCGGGTGACGGTCGATCCGGTGGTGGAGCAGATCAATGCGCTGCTGCCGCAAACCCAGTGCGGGCAGTGCGACTACCCCGGCTGCCGGCCGTACGCGGAGGCCATCGCCAGCGGCGCGGCCGACATCAACCAATGTCCACCGGGCGGCGAAGCCGGCGTCCGCGCGCTGGCTGAGCTGCTGGGCCGCGAGCCCAAGCCCCTGAGCGAAGCGCATGGCACAGAACAAGCGCCGCGCGTCGCCTTCATCCTGGAGGAGCTGTGCATCGGCTGCGTCAAGTGCATCCTGGCCTGCCCGGTCGATGCGATCGTCGGCGCGCCCAAGCGCATGCACACCGTCATCCCCGAACTCTGCACCGGCTGCGACCTGTGCCTGCCGCCCTGCCCGGTCGACTGCATCGAGATGCGTCCGCTGTCACCACCTGCACGCGCGTGGCGGAGCATTCCGCTGGTGCTGGTGTAGCCGCAAACGCAAGCGCTGCCCGGCAATCCCCGATCCGCCAAACCGACACCCGCCAGCGGAAGCCCTGCTACGAAGCGCAGACCGTTCCGCTGCCGAATCGCTACAAACACGAGGGAGTCGGCGCCACACATTCGCAGGGCGCGGCTTCACGCCTCAGCACCGCGCGGTCCACGCGGATCGGAGATCAGCGGAGCTGGCGACATGGCCGATTCGAAAGGCTGGACCTGGGCAAGGGCACCAGGTTTTACGCCAACGCCACCCAGATGCCGTGGGCGCAAGCGCAGTAGCGTTCGCCGGATTCGAGTAAACCGAGCGCGAGCTTCAGCGTGCACGGGCGTTGGTCGGTGAGTGCACCGAGGTCGCAGTCGCGGCTGTCGCGCTGCTATCGGGCGATGGCGATGTAGTCGCCGATCTCGCTGGCGAGCGCCCGGCTGTGCTCGCAGTCAGTGGCGTGCAGGAAGCTCGAACGCCCATTTCGGGCAGTCTGCCGGATGTGGGCGGCGCTGGCTTGCATGATGGGCCGCTGTGGCCCGGCGCGCGGCGCGGGTCTATTCGGCGGCAGATAGAGCAAGCAGAAGAACGTGGGCGGCTCAGCGGGCGAGCTCGACGCGATTGCGGCCGGCTGCCTTGGCGGCATACAGCGCTTCGTCGGCGCGCCGCAGCATGCTGTCAAAGTTCGCGTCCGCCTCCTGCAGCACCGCCAGACCGATCGACACCGTCAAGGGCAGAACCAGATCGCCCGCCATGAAGGGCGACTGGGCGACCGCCTGGCGCAGACGCTCACCGGCCGCCTGCGCGCTCTGCGCATTCAGGTCCTCGAACAGCACGACGAACTCTTCCCCGCCCTGGCGCGCCGGCAGCTCGGCGCCCCGGCAGGCCGACTGGAGTAGCGCGGCGACATGCTTGAGCGCCACGTCACCGATCTCATGGCCGTGCTCATCATTGATGCGCTTGAAGTGGTCGATATCCACCACGCCAAGAGCGAATCCGGACGCGGCAAGCCCGCCAGCGACGCGTGCCGACGCGAAGCGCCGCTCCCCGGTTTCCACCAGGGTGCGCCGGTTGGGCAGGCCGGTCAGATAGTCCGTGGACGCGGCCCGCTCCCATTGCCGGCGTATGCGCTCGGAGCACAGCAGCAGAAAGGCCGTGGTGCCGATCACCGGCAGGGTGGCGACCACCAGCGGCGTGGCCAGGTTCATCCAGGCGCCGTCCCAGTGCACGCTGAAGGCCGGGTTTACACCCACTGCGACGAAGTAGCCGGCGCGGAAGAGCACGAAGGCCGACACGACCGTGAACAGCGCCGCCATGACCCGCCGGCTGCGCGCCTCATCACGCCGCTCCTGTGAGACCAGCAGGGCGATGCAGGCCAGCAGCAGCGCCGACCAGACCACCGACACGACCAGGATGCGCCCGGCCACATCGTTCGCCCCCAGCGTGAGCCAGAACACGGCCGCCGTGCCCAGCAGCGCAGGCGCGGCCACCCACAGCCGGTCCTTCTGGCCATAGAACTGCCGCAGCGCGCGCAAGTAGCCGGTGAACCCGAACATCACCAGCGCATTGGCCAGGGCCAGGGTGTAGGCGGGCGGCTGCAAACCCTGTGCTGCAAACAGAATGGTTCCCGAAGCCAGCAGCAGGGTGGCAATGCGCCAGCTCGTAGCCGCCGGCCGCATCGGTTCGGGCAGATCCTTGTGCATCAGGCCCAGAACCCCACCATTGGCCAGCATCATCAAAGCGGCAATGGCAAAAATGCTGATGGGGTCCATGGGGCGGCGGAAGAAGGCAGCGTGAGGTGAGCGGCAAGCCGCAATTGTGCCCAAGGGGCGCCGCTTGACTGCGTCTGTTGCCGGCGAGCGGCGGAATGGAACCGGCACCGACCCGAGCTGAGAAACAAGACCGGGGATAGAACGCAGCGCGAGCGTGCAGGAAGTTCTGACGCCCTTTTCGGGCACTGTGCCGGCTGGGCGGCCGTCGCACAAGGCCCGGTTTTGGCCGCTGCTCCGTGCCGCCACAGTGGATGCAGATATTCGCGTCGATGCCGAATACGCGCTTTAGCCGTTGCGATCAGAACATTGCGCGGCGGCGTTCGGGGGGTGGGCCGTGGTCCTGATTCGCGTGGACATCGGCCGCCTCTGCCTGGGTCGCAGATCGTTCACCGCGGCTCGATCGCGTCAACCGAGCGCTCTGGTTCGCGTTGGAGGCGAATACGCCGTAGCAGGGTCAGGTAGGCGCGTGGTGGCGGGCCCCGCACGGGCAGCTTGGCGATGAAGTGGACGCTATCCCGTTCGACATGCGTGATGCCATTCCGCCGCGGCGTCTTGAGCTGGTAGTGCTATGCCCTGCGCCGAGATCGACCATCGATTGCGCGCCCTGACGCGGCGATTCCGTTGCTCGCGTGGGCGGACCCAGGCAGCGCACGCTACTGATGCCCCAAGCGGCGCACGATCGCATCCCTCAACTGCGGTTCGCGCTCCCGCTGGGTGTCGCTGTAGGCCCGCAGCATGAAGGGTGCCCGCTCCAACACCTCACGCAGCTGGGCGTCAGTCGGCTCGCCCACCAGCTGAAAGGCCCGCAAGAGATCGGGCGAAGCCGCATCGCCGGCACCCAAGCCATGGCGGCGCTTCATCACTTCGATCACCAGCGCATGCGGCGTTTGCCCACCCGGTTGATCGCGCAGCCCCAGCTCAGCAAGACGCAGCAACGCAGCGTCACTCAACGAGGCGTCAATGAGGCCGTTGGGATTGGCACCCACAAAACCCAGCCCCTGGTTATCGGTTTGCTGCAGATCGATGCCAAGCGCCTGCAAGCGCGTCAGTCTCTGCGCATCCAGCTCATGAGCGCTATGGACAACAGACCACCAGACCGGCTCGGATTCCTGGGCCCCCAAGGGGCACACGATGGGCAAACCACGTGCCGCGAAAGCCTGCATGGCAGCATCGGGGAAGTCGTTCTCATAGACCCTGCGCAGCAAGGACTTCTGGCGCGAAGTGCAAACCTGCGGTACCTGCGATGCACCGCGCGCCTCCCAGGCCAAGATCGCGTCCAGCACCACACCCACGCGCTCCGCGTAAAAACGCGAGGTGTTTGTCCTCAAGCACCGGGACTGGAGCGCATCCACATCGCCCTCGCCCAACTGGCGGCCTTGCGACCGAATCAACTCGGCAGCCTCGGCCAAGCGCCCTGCACAGACAGCCACCACGATCGGGTTGCGGTTGCCCTCGGTAGAAATCTCGTCCACCAGACTGATGGATCGGCTTTGGAGATCCTCGCGTACCCAGCCCAGCGCCGGACCCAGGGCTGAGAAAGAAGCAGCCCAGACCAAAGCAATGCCGACCAGCCCACGCCACACGGCATAGCGCGGCGCTGCTCGCTCGGGCAACACAATGAGCACTGCCATCAAGCCCGCTACCAGCGCAAAGGCCCCGTTCGCCAGCAGAGCCGCGGCGGCCCAGTCCACGCTGAAGCCCGCGCCTACCAGCTCGGCCAGACTGTCACGCAAGAATGGCCACATGCCGATGTAGGCAAAGCCCAGCAGCGCGGCCGGTGCGGCCCATAGCCAGCGCCGCGCGCTGGCACCCATCCACAGCATGGTGCAAAGCGACCCGAGGCCACCAAAAGTCGCCACGACCAGGCTCAGACACAAGCCGAAGCTGGTAGGCAGCACCAGCACGGCAAGCGGAAAAAACAGTGCCACGGCGCCCAGCGAGATGTGCGCAACGAGGTAGACCCAGTACACGCAGGCGCCCAGCGCAAGCACCACCAGCGGCAAAAGGGCCAGTAAGGCCGCACGGTTTCTGCGCGCCCAAGGTGCTCCCGTGGTTGCGGGGCTAGTCCCAACCTCCAAGTTCAACACCCCTCCGCGGTTGGACCAAGGTTTTCGTATGAGCAAGAGCTACAAACACCTGAGCTCTGGAGGCCGGGCCGTTGTGGTACTAGGACGGGATCGTGGTGACGGACCGCACCCAATCATGGCGCGCAACACCCGCACACCGACATCACGCCGGGTTGCGTGGTTGTCCACTGTCCATTCCATTGTTGCGGCGCTGTGCAAACGCCTGGACAGACTTGCTGGGCTTGCGCGCTGTCGAAAATCGGCCCCGCGTTGACATCGGTGCAACTGTCAGCCGGGCCAAGGTAGGCGATCTGCACGTTGCCGCCGGTGACATACGCGCTGCGCTGGTTGTTGCAGGTGCCGGCATCGCTGCGTTCGTCGCAGTACTTGGTGCCATCCGGTCCAACGATAGGTGCATAGGTCAAGCCGCCCGGCGTGGCGCACATCGGATCGGACCCGGCAGGCGCGCGCGGCGCGTTCTGCGGTGCAGCGCAGGTCGCCGAGGGGTTGGGATATCCCGCGTTGGCGCTGCTGCCTGAGCAGTTGGTGGCGGCCCAGCCGAAGACGCCTGGCTTGTTGGCGTTTTGCCCCAGCGGGCCGTTCTGCGCCGTGCTGGTGGCGGCCGGCCAGCCGCTGCCGGCCGTCGTGACCTTCAAGAGGGCGTTGACGCCATTGACCGCGCTGATGTCGGTGTCGTCCGCATTGGCGCAGGTGGTGCCGACCGAGCCGTTGATGCCGAAATTGATCGACACTTCCGCAAGATTGGTCGCGTTCGGGAACGCGCTGTTGCTGCAGCCGTTGTTGTTGCTGAATCCGGTGTTCCCGGTCGTAAAGAAATAGTTGAACGTAACGGCCGGGCTGCAACTCGACTGGCCGCAAGCACTGGTTTGCGGGACATAGGTAATGGTCTCGCCCTTGTCCATCTGATACGAGCCTTTGTCGGTCACGCCGGACACCGGCGTAAACGCGACCGTCTTGCCAGCGACGCTCGAAGTGAACACCAGATTGGCGTCGGTGAGACTGACGATCTGCGTCCCCAGACTGGTGCACCCGGCGGGCGGCGACGCGGGCGGTTGGCCCAACACCATGTTTGCGTAGACGGACGCGTTGGAAGCGTTGGTGATCGTGACCCCGGTGGCGGTGGCGTCGGGGCCAAGAACGTTCTGCGCGGCAAGATCGGTGCAGGCGATCAGGGCGATGGCGATGGCGATGGCGATGGCGATGGCGATACTCGGCGTTGCGTGGCCGATGCATTTCATGACGAGCCTCCTGGATTGCGGCAAAGTGAGGTGACCGCGAAGAGTGGCGCATTAGGAGATTCAAACGCCCTCTTCACGCACTCTGCCGAGTAGGCGGGGGTCGCACAAGGGTTGATTTGGGTGATTTTTGGGCGCGTACCGGGGCGTTGCGCGTGAGATTTCGACAGTGCGAGGAGACGCACCTGCGCAGTCCGCGGCCAGTTCTCACTGATCCCCGACGCCGAGACGAACGCAAGCCTGCGGGATCGTTGCCGCATCGAGTTCTGCTGGTTTCGTCTTCGACCCGTCGACTGCACGCAGGTCAGGCTTCGTGGCCACTGGGCCGACACGCGGCCGCAGCGGGCGGTGCGCGGGCTCGGTGCAGGCGCGGCTTGCGCTACGGTTGCGAGTCGTTTGCCTCGTACACCTGGTCGAGCCACAGCATGGGGAAATGCACGTTGAGATTGCGCGCGCTGCCGAAGCGCTGGATCAGCGCGACCGCGCCGCGCTTCGCCTTGGTGCGCTCGACGCCCGCTTGATCGGCCAGCGCGCCCGCGATAAGACGCTGCACGATGCCCCGCACCGGGCCGATCACGTCAGGCTTGCTGGCGAACAGAAAGCGCCGAGGGTGCGCAACGCTCAGCACCCATTGCCGCGCCGGGCGTGGGCCAAACACTCCTGCCACCAAGCGCCGCGAAGTCAGGCTTCGAGCGCATGGCGGACTCCGGTTGCTGGCTCTTGTTTACTGCCCCTGTCCGAGCGCAAAGCCCGGCTCGCCATCGAACTCGCACAGGTGCTCGGTCTTGATGAAGTCCAAGCCGTCGGAGACCAGGTTTTCCAGCAAGTGCACGATGTCGATGTGGTTCACCGTGCGTGGCTTGCCGTCGCCGTCCACACCCATGAAGCGGCAGCGCCAGTGGTCGGTGCAGAAGGTCTCTGAGAAACCACCGGGCCAGACCTTGACGCCGCGGTTGGTGATCATCTGCAGGCCAAAGCCCGCCGGCTTGGGCTGGTGGGTGAGGGTGGCGAGGCGACCGGCCAAAAAGTCGGCACTCATGTCGGCGGCGTGCACGAATACATCCACGCCCACGATGCGCTTGGCGGCCGGCTTGGCGCGGGTGTAAAGCGGTTTGGCGGTGGCGCGTGGCTGCGGTGCATCCGCATAGTGCACAGGCCTGAACTGGCGCGGTTCCTGACCCAGACGCTCGATCACGGCAGCGGCAAACGCTTCAGTGCCGAGCACACGGCCATCGACTGTGGGTTTGAGGTCGCCGGTGACGAAGCCGTCTTCAATGGCGCGCAGCCAGGCGTTGTGCACCGTCGTTGCCACGTCGCTTTGGCGGATGTGCACCAGCATCATCACCGCCGAAAGCAGCAGGCCCGAGGGGTTGGCAGTGCCTTGTCCGGCGATGTCGGGTGCGCTGCCATGGATGGCCTCGAACATCGACACATGCTCGCCAATATTGGCGCTGGGGGCCAGGCCGACCGAGCCGGTCAGTTCCGCCGCCACGTCGGAAATGATGTCGCCATAGAGGTTCGGCGTGACGATGACGTCGTAGCGCTCGGGCTGCGTGGCCAAGCGGGCAGTGCCGATGTCGATGATCTGGTGCTCGGTCGCAATCTCTGGATACTCGGCTTTGATTTCGTCAAACACCTTGTGGAAAAGACCATCGGTCATCTTCATGATGTTGTCTTTGGTCATGCAGGTGACCTTCTTGCGGCCGTTGCTGCGGGCGTACTCGAAGGCATGACGGACGATTTTCTCGCAGCCGGGGCGGGTGATCAGCTTCAGGCACTGGAACACCTCGTCGGTTTGGCGGTGCTCGATACCGGCGTACAGGTCTTCTTCGTTCTCCCTCACGATGACGAGGTTCATCGTCGGGTGCAGCGTGGCCACCGCCGGCGCATAACTCACACAGGGGCGCACATTGGCGAACAAGCCCAATGTTTTGCGGATGGTGACGTTCAGGCTCTTGTAGCCACCCCCTTGTGGAGTGGTGATCGGTCCCTTCAGAAAGACCTTGGTGCGGCGCAGGCTGGCCCAGCTTTCAGAGGCGATGCCGCTGGTGTTGCCACCCAGGTACACCTTCTCACCGACTTCGATGACTTCGGGGGCGATTTGCGCGCCGGCAGCTTCAAGAACGCGCAGCGTGGCGGCCATGATCTCCGGGCCGATGCCGTCGCCATAGGCCACGGTGATGGGGGTCTTGTTGGGCACGGCTTGCTCCGTTCGGGTGTCGATGGGGTCGCACTGTGACCGCACCAAGGCATACTGAAAAGGAATCTGTTTTGATGATTCACATTGGATTTAGCGATGAATAAACCCGACGCTCTACCTGGAATCCGAGCCACCTTGGTGCAACTGCGCAGCTTCGAGGCGGTTGCACGCCTGGGCGCCGTGGGCAAGGCAGCTGCCCATTTGCACTTGGCGCAGCCTACGGTTTCCATGCAGCTGCGCGAGCTCGCGGCAAACACCGGCTTGCAGCTCTTTGAGCCGGCGGGTCGTGGCCTGAGGCTGACGGAGGAGGGCGCGCTGCTTCGCGATACGGTGTGCGAACTGTTTGCCGTCTGGCAGCGCTTCGAGGATGAGTTGGCCAACCGTCGCGGACTCAAGAGCGGCTTGCTGCGCTTGGCGGCCGTGACCACCACCGAGTACTTTCTGCCCGAGTTGCTTGGCCCCTTCGCCCAAGCGCACCCGGGCATCGACATCCAACTTGCGGTGGAAAACCGCGACGCCGTGGTGCGCCGGCTGCGCGACGGCGGCGCAGAACTGGCGGTGATGATGATGCCGCCCACCGATGTGCCTCTGCTCCGGCGCCCCTTGCTGGAGAACCCCTTGGTGCTGGTGGCGCCGCGCAGCCACCCTTTGGCCGGACGCAAGAGCATTGCGCTGGCTCGCTTGGCCAAAGAGCCGCGGCTGGCACGCGAGGAGGGCTCGGGAACACGGCTGGCGACCGATCAGTTCTTGAGCAGCCGCGGCATTGTTTGGGAGCCACGCATGGCGCTCGGCTCCAACGAGGCGCTCAAGCATGCGGTAGCTGCCGGGCTCGGTCTGGCCGTGCTGAGCCGCCACACCCTGGGCGCCGAACACCCTGGGCTGATCGAACTCAAGGCGGTGGGCTTTCCCATTCGACGCCAGTGGTTTGTGGTGTGGCACAAGGAACGCCGGCTGAGCCGTGCTGCCGAGGCCTTGCTGGCGGCTTGGCCATAGCGCCGCATGATTCGTCGAGCGCGGCTCGACGGCCTGGCGCACTGTTTGGCGCACGGCCTATCGCCCGACCTGCTTGGCCAAAAAAAGGCGCCTCAAGAGGCGCCTTCCGAGAGGACGAAACCGCCTTGGGCGGCCTGCAACTGCCGCAGCACAAGAGGCAGGATGCCGCGGTGGAATCAGTAGTCCACTTCGATGGCGGTGTCGATGCGCCGCACGAGGGGGACCTCTTGCCTGCTGCCATCGGCACGGCTGATGTTCATTCGAGCCCCGCCTTGCGGCTTGATGTCCTCGGCAAGCAGGCTGTCGATGGTCTGGTTGCCGGTCAGGCCGAGGCTCTCCCAGCCATCGCCGCCCTTGAAGTGCAGCGGCAGCACACGCGCGCAGGAAGTTCAAACGCCCTTTGCGGCCAGCCTGCCGGCTAGGCGAGGGTCGCATCAAGGCCGGTTTGGGTGCAGCTTGGGCGCGGATCCGGGTTCCACACGTGAGATTTCGACCGTCCGGGCAGACGCACCTGCGCAGACCGCGGCCAGTTCCCGCTGATCCCCGACGGCGCGGCGAACGCAAGCCTGCGGGATCCGACAGTCGCCGCGCACAATTGGGCGATAGGCCACCTTGTCGACTTGGAAAGGCGACTACCGTTCAAGAAGGCTCGACAGGAGACGACCATGCGTGCGCTGATCAGCTTGGGTTTGCTCTGGCACGCTTTAGGCCATGCGCAACCAGCGCCGCTGGTGTGCACCGCCAACCGCTACGGCACCGCGGCGCAGGCAACTGCGATTGAACTGGCCATGCTGCAAGGCACAGCGGCAGAGGTAACGGCCGCGATCCGCGCGGCACAGACCACGCGCGGCGTTGAGCTGGGTTGCGCGGAGCTGGCCTACGGCTACGGCGCCAACGATCTCGCTGCGCCGAGCCAGACGGCGTTGCGCGCGCAGTGGCAGCTGCACGTCGATTCGGCCGCCGCCGCTCCCAGTGTCTACGACGCGTGTCCAGGCTTGGGTCGCGCCGGCGGCGCCTACGCCTTGGGCGGTTGGCTGGCGGTTGGGTTTGGGCGAACTTTCGATGCCGCTGCCCTGCAGGCGATCAGCGCGAACCTGCTGGAAACGCAGTACCTCGCGTCGCGCACGCCGGGACGACAAGCCACCTGGACGGGACTGTTCGGCTATGCCGAACGCTTGAGCCAACCGGGCAGTTGCTTCGTCGCGGGTGTTGTTGGCGAGGGTGTCGCGGCCGCCTGCAGCACGGCACCACAGCTGTGCGTCACCTACCAAAGCGGACGTTTCGCGAACGAACGATTTGTGGTCGGCGACTATGTGGTCGACCCGCCGATCCGCGATGGCGGCGCAGCCTTCGATCACAGCTGGGCTGGCGTGATGTTCATCGAAGCGGCGCTGGCGAGCAGCGATCCAGCCTTGCGCGAACGCTACCGTCGCGCCGCGCTCGCGGCCGGCGAGTTCGCGCTCGCCGAGCCGCCGGTGCGCAATCACAACTACACCGCCAAGTTGATCTGGCTGCTCGCGGCGCTGTATGACTGGACTGGCGAGTTGCGCTTTCGCGATGGCTTGATCGACAAGCTCGAACGCAACCTGTTGCCCGCCGTGCTGATGGACGACAACGGCGACGGCGTCATCGACGGGCTGACGGTGCGCTTTGCCGACCTCGCCGCGCCGGCGGCGCGCGTCCCGGGCCGCGTGTGGGACGCGCACAACGCGCTGCCCTGGTATCACGCAATGAACAGCTGGGCGATGGTCGAGGCGCATCTGGCGTTCAAGAGCCGCGGCGATAGCGAGTGGGCTGCGCGCACGCGGCGCTATGCGCTTGCGATGATGGATAACCTCGGCACCGAATTGGGCCAGAGTGGGCTCGCCCAAGGCAGTACCGGCAGCTCGCAGATTCCGTTCGCATTCGCCACCGCATTGTGGAAACTGGCCGATGCCGAAGGCCTGTCGCGCCCGGCTTGGGAGCGCGGCTTGTGGTCGGTGTGGAACCAGGGCCTGGGCAGCGCGCCGGGCGACAACAAGACCGCTACCGCCGCGATGGTGTATCTGCGCAGCGAGGGCATTCGCCACCAGAGCTATGCCGTGCGTGAGCTGAAGCGCTCAAGCCAGTTGCCCACCGACGGACGCGTCAGCGGCGCCTGGTATGACCCGGCGCGCGATGGCGAGGGCTTGCTGGTGCTCGCGGTCGAGGGCGGGCAAATGCTGGTGACCTGGTACACCTACGACCCTGCCGATCCCGGCAAGCAGGTATGGCTGCTCGCGACTGGCGCCTTCGACGGCGCGCGCTTTCAGGGCAACGCCGTGCTCACCCGCGGCACGCGCTTTGGCGCGCTGTTCAATCCGCTATCGGTTGAACGCGTACCCTGGGGAACGCTTTCGCTGGAGTTCAGTAGCTGCGCACGGGCGACGCTCACCTACAGCTCCACGATTGCCGGTTACGGGGGCGGCGAGCGAACGCTGCAACAACTGGCCGGGACGCGCGGGTTGGCGTGTGTGCCGTGATTCTCGGGAAGGTCGCGGAGCTTGTGGGAGGCCCATCAGCACGATGCGCTCGCCCGCGATCGATGAGCTCGATTTCGATGGGCGCGATGCCGGCTGGACTTTGCCGAAGACGCCGGAACGCCTGGCAATGGGAGTGAGCTGTTGAGCAAGCCCGTCACCGTGGATGATCTGCGCCGCCATGCGGTGGCGCGCAGCCTGTTCACGCCGACCACGCTGCCGCAGGCGATCCGGCGCCTGGGCTTTGTGCAGGCCGACCCGATCCGCGCGCCGGCGCGGGCACAGGACCTGACGCTGCGGTTGCGCGTGAAAGACTACCGTGCCGGCGATCTCGAACAACGCTATCCGCGTCTGCGGGTGGATGAAGACTATCTGGTCAATTACGGCTTTCTGCCGCGTGAACACCTGGCGCTGATGCATCCGCGTGGCGCCCGCCGAGACTGGGATGCCGCCACCCGACAGCGTGCGGCTGCCGTGCTGGACTTTGTGCGCGAGCGTGGCGAGGCCGGCCCGCGCGAGGTGCAGGCCAGCTTCGACCACGGCCGCACGCGCAATGCCTGGGGCGGCAGCTCGAACGCGGTGACCCATCTGCTGGACGGCATGCATTACCGCGGCCTCTTGCGCGTGGCGCGGCGGGTCAACGGCCTGCGCGTCTATGCGCCGGTGTGCCATGTGCCTGACGAGCGCAGCGATGCGCAGAAGGCCGATGCGCTGATCGATCTGGTGCTGGCCAAATATGCGCCGCTGCCGGCGCGCAGCCTGGGCCAGCTGTGCAGCCATCTGGCCTACGGCGCACCGCATCTTCGCGCCGAGATGAGACGGGCACAGCAGCGCGCACGCGAACGCCTGCCGCAGGTCGAGCTCGATGGCATGCGCTGGTTCTGGCCACCCGGCGAAAACCCGGCCGCCAAGCGCTGGCAGTTTGATGAGCAGCTGCGCCTGCTGGCGCCCTTCGACCCCATCGTCTGGGACCGCCTGCGCTTCGAGCAGCTGTGGGGCTGGGCCTACCGCTTCGAGGCCTACACGCCTGCGCCCAAGCGCAGGATGGGCTACTACGCGCTGCCGCTGCTGTGGCGCGGCCAGGTGCTGGGCTGGGGCAACCTGACGGTGGCAGACGGGCGGCTGCAGGCCCATCTGGGCTATGTGGCCGGGCGGCCGCCGCGCGAGTCGGGCTATGCGGCAGCGCTGGACTCCGAGCTGGCGCGGCTGGCCAGTTTCCTGGACGTTTCTTCGCCCGACTGAACCTGGGCAGGCAGGGCGCTCAGCCATGCCGGGGCCGTGCGCGCTGGCACTTCCTTCCCCTCGCCGCCCAGCACTTCCCGTCAGGGGATTCGGTGAATCAGTCTCTGATCGCTGGGGTTTCGGCGACGTAGCGCTCTGCGTTTGCATCAGGCCGGGCGACAGCCTTCCTTTCGCGGGTGGGAGGGCGCGGCCAGTCCTTTATTGCATCCGGCACTGAACACGCAGCCCTCAAGATTTCTGCAACCCGCGCGCGCATTCCTGCAAGACCGCGATGGCAGCTTTTGCACATTGTTCTCTCTCCGAACCACCAACCCCGGGAGTGCGCAATGTTCAGGATCTTCACAACTGCAGCCATCGCCGCCGCCATGCTGGCGTTCGCGGCTCCATCTGAAGCCGCGACAACCGACAGCGTGTTCTTGCTGCACGGCTACAACGACAAGGCCAACAGCAGCGGCCAAGGCGACGCCTGGGATTGCACCGCCAACTGGGCAAACCAGCGCAATGCACTGCGCGCGTACGGCCACACCGGCCGCGTCCAGGCCATCGGCTACTACAGCGACAACAAGAACTGCGATCGCAATCTGGCCAGCACCGTCTACACCAAGAACTTCGCGGGCGACGCTGGCGTGTCGCGCCAGGGTGGACCGGCCAACATCCAACTGCTGACCTACGACACCAGCATGACCCACGTCGCCTATCGCTTTGCCTGGGCAGCGGCGAGGGAGTTCCTCGATTCGGGACGGCGGATCCACGTCATCACCGACTCGCTGGGCGGACTCATCGTCCGTCAAGCCATCGCCAAGTCGTCGCTCGGCGATCCGGACTTCCCGACGCTGGCGCAGATGCAGATCATGACCGTGCACACTTACGGCACGCCGTTCTATGGCGCGCCGGCCGGCTCGTTGAGCGGCACCATCCAAGGTGTGCAGGCGCGCGTCGGTTCGGGCTTCATCAACGATTTGAACTCGACGGCCTACACCCGCGTCGGCAGCGCGCGCTGGTACAGCCGGAACGCGTCAACCCCTTTGAGACAGCCTGTTCACCAGATAGCTGTCATTCGTTCTCCTGAGTGGCGGATTCGCTCATGCTTGCGATCTCGTTGCTTCCGAGTTCACTGGGCAGGGTCACGATGG
>NZ_JBILJQ010000123.1:0-8049 GCF_044377145.1 Aquimonas sp. | reverse complement strand
TCCAGCGCCTGCTCGGCGGCTGCGATCTCCTCGGCCACGGTGTCGGCAAACAGCTCGCGCTGCAGCGCACTCAGCGCCTCGGTCTTCGCGCCGAACTGCAGGCGCTTCAAGCGCGCGATCTCGGCGCTGAGCTGATCGATTCGGAGGTCGCGATACTTGAGCTCGCGCTGCTGGGATTCGAGGCGCTGGTCGCGCTCGGCGAGTGCGGCGGTGCGCTCGGCAAGCGCCTGTACATGGGACTCGATAAAACGGTCGCGCTCGGCGAGCTGCCCCAGCTGCGAATCCACCATCGCGAGCGCTGCGGCGCGAAGCGCGTCGATATCGGTGATGGCGGCAAGCTGCTCAGGCGTCATGCCGCCATCGTAAGGGATCAGAACGTGTGTTCGGGCACCACACTCGTAGACAATCGCATCCAATCCACGCCTGCGCACAGCCACTCGAACTGCTCGCGCGACAACTCGCATTTCGCGTCGCCCGAACGTGGCCAGTGGAAGCGCCCCGCGTGCAGTCGACGCACGCACAGCCACACGCCGGTGCCGTCGATCAGCAGCAGCTTGATCCGCGAGCCGCTGCGGTTGCGGAACACGTAACCCACTGAACCCGAGGCCACGCCACCGCTGCGCTGCACCCACACCAGCAGCCGATCCATGCCGCAGCGCAGATCGATCGGCTCGACCGCGAGAAACCATTGCGAAGGCAGACGCATCAGCCGTCCCCCCGCGCGATCGGCAACAGCCGCAGCGGTGCCAACTCGCGCATCCACATCCGCCGCCGCCAAGCAGCGAACTCCCGCCGACGGATGCCCCACAGCCGGCAGTACGCCGCCTGGCTCAACCCACTCCGCACCTGCGAGCGCACATGCGCCCGCCATCGCCGCACCTCCGAACACGCCATCGACCGATCCTCCGTCGGGGAAACCGGAGACGGTCGGGAGAATCAGGTCAGGAAGGTAGGTGAGGTGGGCGGACGCTTACGAGGCGGCGTGATCGCGGGCCGCCCCAGCGCCACCGCCCTGCTGGTCGCGCTGTCGGTGTGGCGGCACGGCGCCGCGCACGGCCTGCCGGATGCGTCCATCCGCATCGCAGGGGAAGCGCTCACGGGGGCGCGCGGGATCTGGCCGTGGCTACGCCGCTGCGCCGCGACGCGGGTCGGTGGCTGGCTGCTCGATCGGCTCGAATCGCTGCTGCTGCCCGGCCTCGGCGCGCATCACTGCCGACGCAAACAGTGGCTGTGGCAGGCGCTGTCGGCGCGCTCGGCAGCGCAGCGATCTGGCTCGGCGTCGGTTTTGATGGGCTCGGTCGCGCCCTGGGCGGTCAGCGCTGCGCCCCCGATCTGATCGAGCTCGACCACCCGGACAGCCTGGCACTGCGTGCGCGCTTGCCATTCGTCCAATTGCCACCCGGCATACAGATGCAGCCGCTGAGCCTGCCGGCGGAGACCGCCGCACTGCAGCGGCTGTGCAGCGAACGTCCCAGCGTTGTGGTTGCCGAAGGCCTGCTGATGTACCTGTCGCCGCGGCCGCTGCTGCGTCTGCTGCGCGCCCTGGCACGACAGTCGAATCCACCCGAGCTGTGGCTCAGCGCGCTGAGCCCGGAGCACCCCCAGGGCCGCGGCTTCGGTGGCGGCCGCGGGGTCACCTGCGCGTGGCTGCACGCGCAGGGCGAGCCGTTCCGCTGGCGCATTGAACCCGAACGGTTGCAGGCGCTGCTGCGTCGACATGGCTACGTGACTGAACAGCTCTGGGATGGAGCCGGCTATGGCGAGTTCGTGCTGGGCGCCCGCCCTTTGCAGCGTGTCGACGCGACAGCGCCGGAGGCCTCCCGACGCTTTGTGCAACGGCGGCGCCATGAGCGGCCGCCGCCATCACCAACACCCTGCCCAAGCATCGAAAACTCCAGTGCGAACCACTCCCCGCAGGCTATAGCCGAATGCGATGCGGCTCAAGCCGGCGATGCTGCACACCGCGCGGTCAGACTCCGCCGACGATGGACCGCCGGGAGCCGACCGAACGAGGTTCGCCTTTGGCCAGATCTCAGCATGGATGGGTTAGCTCGCAGGTGCCATTGGCCGAGCAGCGCCACCGGGTTCCGACACCCCCGCAACCAGCGCTCACAGGAACGTTGTACGCATTCGCCAACGCTTGGAGCGCAGCGAGCAAGCTGGGGCTTGGATTGAATACATCGTAGGGCCCCATCCCGGCCGCTTCCGTGGGCAACGGATTATTGCCTTGATCGAAGGCGCTGGCTGGAATTACCGAAACGCCGACTATCGTCGGAGCGCTGGTCATCGCGTCTTGTCCCATCTTAACTTCCACCTTCAGCCTACTTCCGTCCGAAAACCTAAGAACCAAAACCAAAGGTCCTCGATCAGCGCCCAACGCAGCCATCGCTTGGGCAGCAGAAACGTTTGTGACGAAACGGGCCGCATTTATCATGCCGACCAGTCCATCGGCACCCTCGTCGAGCCAACCTCGTGTTCTTCCGCTGTAGTACCCATTTGTCAGATAGGCGACTGCTGATGGAGAGTTCTCAACGGGAACATCAATTTTCGCGAATGCTTCTGCCCGAACCCAGAAAGACTCGAGCGACGCCTTCACGGAATTCTCGACCGAGATCTCCTGGGCCGAACGGTTGTAGAAAAGCGGGTCAAGAATGGTGGTTACTTCGTACTTCCGTGCCGAACGATTGATGGGGTCAACAACGTACACGAAGTCTGAATGAAGCCCCCACGCGCCTGGAGGTTGGGGGGCTGCGGAAGCACTAGCACTTGCCTGCTGTGCACTGCAAGACGAACACGAGACCCAATACTGTCCAGCGAACGCTGAGGTGCTGAGCAGTGAACCAAGAAGCATGGTCCACAATGCCCTGGCAGCAGATCCCTTGCGAACAAAATTCTTTTTCCAGTTCATAACTAAATGCTCCGAAATACGAGTGATGGCACATGGCGGAGAAACCGCGAGGCACCGATTGACGGTTCAGTCTGCTCACCGAAAGGCTTGTCCGGGCCGCGCTGCACACTACCTCCTCCCCCGCACTGCAGACACCTGCTGGATCTGACAGCTTGAACGGCCGGATCCGTTCAAGCGGGTAGCAAAAGCGATTCCCGGATTTCGGGAGTCGTAGAGACCACTTGCCCCGCCAAGCGCATCGTCACAACACCGGCGACAGCAGCCGCGCCCCGGCCTCAGCCAGCCGCTGCCGCCAGCAGAGCGTGCGCGGTCGCCGCACTTCCTCGGACTGGGCGAAGTCCTGCTCCAGCACCGTCTGCAGCGCCGCTACTGGCGCCTGGCCGTACAGGTTCACGCACAGCTCGAAGTTCAGCCGGAAGCTGCGCGCATCGAAGTAGGCGCTGCCCAGGGTGCACAGGCTGGCATCGACCAGCAGGACCTTGGTGTGCAGCATGCGCGGGGTGTACTCGAACACGCGGGCGCCGGCGCGCAGCAGGTCGTCGAAGTAGCTGCGGCTGGCATAGGTCACGGTGCGGGTGTCGGCCCGGCGCGGTACCAGCAGGCGCACGTCGACACCACGCTGGGCGGCACAGGTGAGCGCGTACAGCGCCGGCTCGGTCGGCACGAAATACGGTGTGACCAGCCAGACCCGCTGTTCGGCATCACCGATCGCCTGCAGCATCGCGCGGTGGATCGGCTCCTGCGGGGTGTCGGGGCCGGAGGCCAACCACTGCAGGCAGATCTCGCCCGGCGGCAGCAGCGGAAACAGGCCATGCTGCTGCAGCGGGCGCCGGCTGGCGTACAGCCAGTCCTCGATGAACACCTGCTGCAGCTCATTGACCGCCGCGCCCTCGATGCGCAGGTGCAGATCGCGGTAGGCATCGCTGCGCACGCGCTCGTCCTGGGTGTCACTGATGTTGATGCCGCCAGTGAAGCCGATGCGGCCGTCGATCACCGCGATCTTGCGGTGGGTGCGCAGGTTCAGCAGCGGCTTCAGCGTTGCCAGCCGCAGCGGATGGAAGAACTCCACCTCGGCGCCGGCCTCTCGCAGCGGCTGCAGAAAGCGCCGCTTGAGCGCGCTGCCGCCGACCGCATCGATCAGGAACCGGACCACCACTCCGGCGCGGGCGCGCTCGATCAAGGCATCGCGCAGTGCGGTGCCGATGCGGTCGGGCTCGACGATGTAGTACTCCAGGTGGATATGCTCTCCAGCCTCGCGAACAGCGCGCAGCAGCGCCTCGAAGGTGGCCTCGCCATCGCTGAGCAGATCGATCCGGGTGGCGGTAGTGGGACCGGAGCGGGTGAGGCGCTCGACCAGGCGCGCCTGCTGCTGTTCCAGCCGGGTCTGCAGCGCGTACAGATCACTGCCAGGCGGCTGCGGTTCGCGCTCCAGCAGCATCCGGCTGCGGCGGCGCTTGAGGGTCTGGCGCTTGATCCGGACCGGCCCCAGCCAGTGGTAGATCGCGAACCCCAGCACCGGCAGCGCGGCAAGGCTGAGGATCCAGGCCAGGGTGCTGACCGGCGGCCGCTTCTGCAGCAGGATCCACACCGACAGCGCAACCAGATAAAGCGCCCACAGCAGGGTCAGCCAGTAGTTGAGCTGCAGGTCCATGGCGCAGGCGTCTGCGCCCGGGCTCAGCGCAGGCGCGGGTTGAGGCTGTAGCTGCCGTAGTGCACGGCTTCGGCCAGCACATGCCCGCGCATGGCCTGATGCAGTTCGCCCATGCTGAAGCCGGGCTGCAGTTCGAGCGTGGCGACGTCGAGTGCGAACAGGCGAAACAAGTAGCGATGCAGCAGGCCGTCATTGAACGGCGGGCAGGGGCCGTCGTAGCCCAGATAATCGCCGCCCATGTCGGCATCGCCAGCAAACCAGCCGGTGTAGTCGTTCTTGCCCTGGACACTACCGGCAGGGCCAGCCGGCGCCTGCTTGCCGCGCGCGGTGACGCCATTGCTGCAGCTGCCGGCGGCGATCTCGCCAAGCCCGCCGGGAATGTTCGCCAGCAGCCAGTGGACGAAGTCGAGCCGCGGCAGATCGGCCGGCACTTCGCGCCCGGCTTGATTCACGTCATCAGGCTTGGAGGGCACATCGGGGTCGACGCAGATCAGCGCGAAACTGCGCGTGCCTGCGGGCGCATCGGACCACGCCAGATGCGGGTTGCGATTGGCCGACAGGATGCACGGCGCATCCGGGCCGGGCTGGCCGAAGGCGAACTCGGCGGGGATGGCCTTGCCCTGTTCGAAGCTGTCGCTGCGCAGTTTCATGGTGCGATCCTCGATGACGATGCTCAGCCGGCCGGCTGCAGGTATTTGTTCTTCAGCCTCACGTAGTGCTCCGACGAGTACATCAGGCTTTCGATCTCGCGCTCGGACAGCCGGCGCACCAGGCGGCCCGGATTGCCCAGCCACAGTTCGCCTTCGCCGACGATCTTGCCGGGCGCGATCAGCGCGCCGGCACCGACGAAGCCATGGGTTCGAACCACCGCGCCGTCCATCACGCTTGCGTGCATGCCGACCAGGCAACGGTCTTCCAGCGTGCAACCGTGCAGCACCACCGAGTGGCCGACGGTGACGTCATCGCCGATCACGGTCGGATAGCCGCCCTCGCGGGTGTAGGGCCCGTCGTGGCTGACGTGGATGATGCTGCCGTCCTGGATCGAGGTGCGCGCGCCAATGCGGATCGAATTGACATCGCCGCGGATCACCACGCCGGGCCAGATCGAGCTGTCATCGCCGATTTCGACGTCGCCGATCACGGCGGAAAGAGGATCGACCCAGACGCGCTGGCCGAGCTTGGGTGCGCGACCCTGGAAGGCGCGCAGCGGGGAGTAGGGGGCATTCGACATGGCGCGGAGTGTAGCAAGCGCCTGTCGGGTGGCCGCGGAATGTTCCCGCACGGCTGTCTCACCTGCGCGCCTGCCTCGCACACCGATCCGAGCACGCCACCCGCGACCGCTGCAAAAAATCCGGGCTAGACTCCAGCGTATGGACCTGCCCAGCACTCCCCTCGACGAACTCCCGCAGCGGCTGGCCGTGCTGCGCGCCCAGGCCGAACGCGGGCCACGCAGCTACGCCGAGCGCCGCGAGGATCTCTACGACCTGCGCGCCGCGCTGAAGATCAATCTGCCCGAGCTGTGCAGGGCGATGGACGCCGATTTCGGCTGCCGCAGCCGGCACGAGTCGCTGATCTCCGACGGCATGACCGTGCTGTCGGAGATCGATCATCTGATCAGCCATCTGAAGCGCTGGATGCGCCCGCAGCGGCGCTGGATCAGCCCGCTGTTCTGGCCGGGCCGGGCCGAAGTGCGCTTCCAGGCCCTGGGCGTCGTGGGTGTGATCTCGCCCTGGAACTACCCGGTCAACCTGGCCTTGGTGCCGCTGGCCACCGCGCTCGCCGCCGGCAATGCGGTGTACCTGAAACCCAGCGAGCACACGCCACGCACCAGCCTGGCGCTGCGCGACCTGCTGCGCTCGATCTTCCCGCGCAACCGGGTCGAGACCGCGCTCGGCGGGGCCGATGTGGCCGCCGCGTTTGCCGGCCTGCCCTTCGACCATCTGTTCTTCACCGGCTCGACCGCGGTCGGCCGCAAGGTGATGGCCGCGGCGGCGCCCAACCTGACCCCGGTGACCCTGGAGCTGGGCGGCAAATCACCGGTGATCATCGCGCCGGGTTATCCACTGCAGCGCGCGGCCGAGCGCATCGCCTCCGGCAAGTTCATCAACGGCGGCCAGACCTGCATCGCGCCGGACTACCTGCTGGTGCCGGAGGCCGAGGTCGAACCGCTGGTGACCGCACTCCAGGCCCAGGCGCGTGCGCGCTATCCAGACATTGCGCTGGGCCCCGACTACACCCGCATCATCAACCGCGCCCAGTACGAGCGCCTGCGCGACTGGCGCGAGGAAGCGCGCAGCCGCGGCGCGCGAGTGCTGCCCTTGATCGAGGTCGAGGATGAACTGGCCGACACCCAGCGGCTGATCCCGCCGACCCTGGTGCTGGACGCACCGGACGACTGCCGGCTGATGCAGGAGGAAATCTTCGGCCCGCTGCTGCCGATCATTCCCTACGCCAAATTCGAAGACGCCCTGCAGTACGTGAAGCAACGCGACCGACCGCTGGCCCTGTACCTGTTCGATCACGACCGCGGCCGCGTCGAACATCTGCTGGAGCACACCATCGCAGGCTCGGTGGCGATCAATGACACCGTGCTGCAGTTCGCCCAGAACAGCCTGCCCTTCGGCGGCGTCGGCCCCAGCGGCATGGGCAGCTATCACGGCGAGGCCGGTTTCCGCACCTTCAGCAAGGAGAAACCAGTGTTCCGGCAGGCGCGCTGGTCGGGCATGAGCCTGTTCAAACCGCCCTACCGCGGCCTGGCTGATCGGCTGGTGCGGTTTCTGACCCGCTGAGCGGGGAAGACCTACGGCGCTGATGCATTGCACAGCGGGGCGTTGAACACGCCTCGCCATCGGCGTTGGGTGTCGAACCGGGGCGTGGGGATGTCGGATGCGCTGCGCGTACCCGACCTACAACCTGAAAGCGCCACTCCCATGGGAGATCTGCTGGACGTGCATGCGCGAAGGGGATGATGGAGCAAAGCGCGGACCCGGTCGCTTTCGACCTGCGATGAGCCCCTCTCCCTTGGGAGAGGGGTTGGGGAGAGGGCGGGGCGAAGCGCAGACGTGCAACCCACAGCGTCAACAGCGGTGCTCGTCGCTTTCGGGAAGTCAGGCCAACACCCGAACCCTCTCCCCCGGCCCCTCTCCCACGGGAGAGGGGGCAAGCCCGCTCACGGTCCCTTTCGACCTGCGATGAGCCCCTCTCCCGTGGGAGAGGGGTTGGGGAGAGGGCGGGCCGAAGCACGGCCGTGCAACGCGCAGCTTCAGAATCGGTTCTCGTTGCTCCGCCAGCGTCGAACCCGGGGTGCGCGTGTCGGATGCGCTGCGCTTATCCGACCTACAACCTGAAAACGCCACTCCCATGGGCGGAACGCGTCAACCCCTTTGAGACAGCCTGTTCACCAGATAGCTGTCATTCGTTCTCCTGAGTGGCGGATTCGCTCATGCTTGCGATCTCGTTGCTTCCGAGTTCACTGGGCAGGGTCACGATG
>NZ_JBILJQ010000067.1:0-29848 GCF_044377145.1 Aquimonas sp. | reverse complement strand
TCCGCAAGAAACTTCTCGCGACGCGTCTGCTTCTTCTTCGCGGTGTAGGCCAGGGAGTCGAAGGTGGTCTGCTTCATCGGCTGAACATTCTGCGGGCGGTGGACTATGGTAGCTGTCGGGGCGGATAGATCAGAGCTTCCTTAGGGGATGGGCGGAAGAACAGGCGACAGGCGCCGAGCTAAGTCTTCAGCAATAGGTTCAGATTCAGCTCAGGCATGGAAATGAGCAACTCGGTGCTACAAAGCTAGACTTGACCCCGCTCGTGCGTTCCTACGATGTGCCGGAGTACAGATTCTCGCCATTGAATCAGATACGACAAGCATCCTATAAGAGTTAGCTCCGAGCTTCCGTTCAAATCGGCTAGCAGATCTGACAATGGGTACTGGGCAGAGTCCCTGCGATGGAGCACATTGTCTATCGTTTTTTGCGAATCAGCTTTAAGCTTATCCAACCAAATATGCCATTCCGGCTCATGCTTCCAGTAATTCGCAGCAGCATGAATTAGCTCGGCAATAGGTTCGCCTGAAGAACTTCGAGGACCGAGCAATCTTGCCTCAACGGGTTTTATATCAACATCCCTAAGCACATCAAACATATATCGCTGCATTATGCAGAAACCCAGCCCGATTAGGTACTCACCTTTGTCACACAGAGGGCCAACGCCCCAAACATCGGATTCAGAAATCTGTCGACTGATTTTCAAGATGGAAGAGTCGATTGGCGCTAAAACCTCTTCAATGTAAGAAAACTCTACATCTATAAACTCCATATCATTTCCTCTTTTTTAAACCATGACCCCTGTTTTGCACCAAAACGTAAACCCTTTAAATTCAGAATCAGCTCGGGCACGAGCCCGACGGCAGATCGATGCAACAAACTAGACTTGGTCTCCTTCCTCAATGCCCGCAAGGGTAGAGAGCCTGTGTTCAAGCGAACCGGCAAGCTGGATGAAGTAAAGAATTGCCTCAGGAGAAGGGCTGAACTCATCCGAATGATTTGCCCGATTTCGCAGCCCCCTAAGTTTGCTGAAGCGCTGAAACTCGTCTGGCGTAACTAGCCTGAGCTCCATTAGCGCCGTCTGCAACTGGAGTGGAGTTGCCATGTCGGGCGGGGGCGAGCCAGCATGATTGAGAACGGCACTCCTCGCAGCTCTTTCCACAGATTGCCATGCCTCGATCACCGCGGCGCGCGGGCTGATCTCTGCCAACTTGTAGAGTCGGGCAGCGCCGGACTCAAGCGTATTGGGCACGGAAGAAGGCAGAGCGGTGATCTCAGCCTCGGAACTGAGCTCCTCAACACTTCGCTCAAACTCCGCCTCAACCGGTCCGGCTTTGAGCTTTCGGAGCAATGGAACGAGACCGACCACCTGCTTCCTCAACACCAAGATGGTACTGATCAGGGCGATTGGCCACGCGAAGGACTCTGCAAGGGATGCTACGAACGAGAGAATATCCAATGAAGGCTCCCACCTGCGTTAAGCCGAGCCCCGAAGCGCTGTCAGCTTGAATGAAGGGTTGAACGTCACTCGGCGACAAGCCTTCTGATCTTTTCGACAATTTCCGAATAATCTGGACCAGCTGAAGCAAAGCGCTCGGTCAGCAATTTGTCGTTCTGCTCTCCAGGGTCGAGCACGCTTTCGATCAACTGACCGACTGGCGTACCACGCTTAAAGAGGCGCACCGGCTCATGCTGATAGGTCGGCAGCTCCACAGGAACATGACCCAGCCCTATACCAGCGAGCTCTTGGCTGATTGCAGAACGCACGTTCACACCCAACTTCTGGGCACCATGTGCGTCTCGGAGCGTCTCCATTGTGAAGGTCCTCACGTTGCCAGCCTTTTCAACCTGAGCCTTAATCTGATCCCACGACATAGATTTCTCCTTGATTTGTTCACGACGATCATCATCAACCCTTTACGCCTATCCGAGACCGATGAAACTGGTTGACGCCGAATGCGCGAAATTTGAGGCCAGATCAATCGCGCAACGGCTGATTTGATCGGCTTGAGTTATGGGCAGCATGCAAAAGCATACTTAGGGCAGGCGCCTGGCCAGCGCCAGAAGTAGAATTTTTACCACCTCTTTCTCGGGAAAGCCTCAAAGGATGAAGCAGGCCCAACCGATGACAACCAAGATGGCTGGTGTGTTGCTGGGGTGATGAACACCCTTTTCCTCATGCGCTTATCCTCCTTTGCGCGTTGACTTGCGCTCCTTCTTGCTGGAGTGACGTTGAACACAGGGACCCTGACCCGCACTAACGTGTGCCCTAAGTGCCCTCGAAACCTCCCTTCTGTGGCCAAGCCGATGCAAACAGCAGATGGACGTCCAACCCGACGCCGGACACCCGTTCCCGCTCCGGAACACGTATCCATTCAAGTGGTTGCACCATTGGCCTCGCACTGCCTCACTGCACAGTCCAAGAAAATCACGCCAACCCATCCCGAAACTCTGGCGACGCTACCCCATCCCACGCCCGCAATCAATCCCGAAGTGCACTCGAACCCAACCCCCAACACAAAAGGCCCGCTTTCGCGGGCCCTTTGCTTTCCATCCGACGTACCTCAGTTACTCAACGCAGGCCTGAACTCGATCCTTACCACTTCTCCCGCCTGCGAGGCTGCCGGGTCGAGTACCAGTGGCTTGTAGTCGTTCACCAGCCAGCGCGGCAGTTGGCTGATGTAGCCGGGGCCGCCGATTTTTCCGTCCTGGCCGCCGGGCATGATTTGCAGCAGGGTCGGTGGGTCGGTCATTTCGCCGATGAAGCGGCGTACGGGGCCGCTGCCGAACATGAAGCCATTCACCGTGTTGGAACGCACGCCGTGGGCGGAGGCGTCGACCACTTCGTAGCCGCCGGGGCGGGCGACGCCGGGCAGTGCCGGGCTCAGGTTCTGGAACGGGTAGGCATTGCTGCCCGGCAGGTTGAAGGGGCCGCCCAGCGGGTGGTCGAACACGATGCGGTGCAGCTTGCCCCAGCGGTAGTCGAGCAGGTTGCTGCTGTTGTTGAAGGCCGGCTTGAATTCATCGCTGGCCAGCAGGTTCAGGCCCGAGCGCAGGCTGGTGAGCAGGACGCAGTCGCGGCGATTGGCGGCCGATTCTGCGGCTGCCGAGGTCGGCACGCCCTGGAAGAAGTCCAGCCCGGATGCGCCGCGGCCCTGGCGGGTGGCGAAGGTGTCCAGCAGGTGCTTGACCGCGGTGTAGGCCTCGTTATTGCCCGGGGTGAAGTTGCCGAGCCCGACGCGAGCCAGGGTGCTGTCGATGACGTTGCGCACCAGCTGGCCGCGGAAGATCGCCCACACCGTGGCGGCGGCTGAGTTGCGGATCTGCGCATCGCTGGGCTCCGGCAGGGAGAGCGGGTTGTCGCCGCGGTCGTAGCCTTCGCGAATGCCGGTGGGCGCTGAGTAGTCCCAGCGGCGCAGCAGGTTGATGGCGTCGGCCAATTGCGTATCGCGGGCCAGGGTGGCGCTGCAGCCGGTACCGCCGCTGGCGGAGCGCTCGAAGGCTGAAAGCAGATGCGGCAGCACCAGTTCGGCATCCAGGTACTGGGTGTTGGCCTGCAGGGCTTTCATGTCTTCGACGGTGACGCCGCCGCGGGCGATCAGGCGCTGCACTTCGCGGTCGATCCGGCCCATGCGGTAGCTGGAATAGCCGGGCGCCAGGTAGTAGATGCCGCCGCCCGGGCGCTGGGTGTTCAGCACGTTGTTGTCGAGCGTATTGCCGACCGGGTCGTTATTGGCATTGGCGATGTAACCGCGGGCCGGGTTGACGGATTGCGGCATTTCGGCCGGCGACAGCACCTCATAGGGCACGGACTGCGCGGTGTAGGTATTCTGCCGCGGCAGCCACTCATTGCCGCCCTGGCCGTTGCGGATCAGATACGGCGGCACGCCGGTGACGGTATTGCGCTGCAGGTCTTCGCGGATGGGCGCCTCGGCGGTAGAGAAGTAGGCGATGTTGCCCAGCTTGTCGGCATAGGCGAAGTTCTGCGAGCCGACATCGAAGTACTGCACGGCGGCCTGGAACTGAGCCAGGTTGGTCGAGCGGTTGACGCGGCTGAAGGCTTCCAGCTCATTGGACGCGCCCCAGCCGGTGTAGGCCACCGAGATGCCGGTATTGCCGGTAATGCTCAGCACCGGGCCGTGATTGCGGCGCGGCACCAGCACGGTGATGCCGCCATTGGTGTAGCCGATCGAGTTGTTGCGGCTGACGTTATCCGCCACGCCATCGCCGATGGCATTGACGAAGAAGCTCTGGAACACCCACAGCACCGGCTCGGGCGTGCCCTGGTAGATCGTGTGCGTCGGCAGGCCGTAGCTGTTGAGGATGAAGCGCTCGCTGTAGGTGTCGGTGACATCCAGCGGGTTGGTGGTCAGGCCCCAGCACAGGTGGCTGTTGCAGCCGAGGATCGGCACCGGCGTGCCGGTGGCGATGGCACCGACGGTGTTCATCGGCGTCGGGTAGCGCGGGTCGTTCGAGATCACGTGGCCTTCGTGGAACAGCACCGGGGTGTCGAGGCCCAGGTGCGGGTCGTTGGCCAGAATGGGTTTGCCGGAGGCAGTGTGCTGGCCGCCGACAATCCACCAGTTGGAGCCGGCGCGGTTTTCGCGGCGCGACATCTGCGGGGCGATCACCGGGTTGTCGCGCACGCGCTCGACGTAGTTCTGCGCGGCCTGCATCAGGTCGGCCGAGACCATCGGCACGGCGTTGGCATCGAAACCCTCACCCGACTTGGGCGCTGCACTGCCCTCGCCTGCCGCCGCTTGTGCGGCGAGGAAGCCGGGCACGCTGATGCGATCGTCGCCGGGCTGGTTGCGGTGGGTGTCCTCGAAGAACAGCGCGGCGCCATTGAAGCCGGCAGCAGCACCGGCCTGCTGGTAGGCGCCCAGGCGCACGGTGAAGTCGATATCCAAGTCAAACGACAGCTGGAAGGCCAGCAGCTTGCCGATCACCATCGAATCGACCGGCGACCACGGATCGGCCGAGGTCAGCTCCAGCGCGCGGTGTTCTGCCGGCACGGGGTTGGCTTTCAGCCAGGCGTTGACGCCATCGGAATAGAACTTCAGCTGGCCGCGCAGCTCGGGCGAGGCCTTGCCCCAGGCGGCCCAGGCGGCGCGCCGCAGGCCGAGGGTGCGCAGTTCGACATCGCGCGCCAGCACGCTGGGGCCGACCAGTTCAGCCAAGGTGCCGCTGGCGGTGCGGCGCAGCAGGTCCATCTGGAAGAACCGGTCGCGGGCGTGGGCGTAGCCCATCAGCCAGGCGGCGTCTTCATCGGTGGCGGCGGTAACGGTGGGCACGCCTTCGGCGTCGTAGGAAATGCTGCCATTGGCTTTCAGGCCGGGGGCCGGCAAGGCTTGGGCGGAGACCAGCCCGGACCCGAAACTCAACGCAATGGCGGCTGCAAGCACGGCAACACCGCGCCCAGCTCGATTGATTTGGAACATGCGATTCCTCCCTGGTTTGTGGCGCAGTCGCGAAGCGCTGCGCTCGAATGCTGCTTTGTGTGACCGAGGTCACTCGCGAGTATGCATACGCCGACGGATGGCGGCCAAGGGCGTGCGCAGCATGTAGGGATGGCGCGCGGCTCACACGTCCGATTACGGCGAGCCCGGCTGAGTCGAAGCGGCAACACTGGCGTTCCCGACCAGAACCCTTGAAGCCATGCACAACGCAAGCGAACCCGCCATCCTCTATTTCGGCACGCCCGTCGTGGTGATCAGCACAGTGAACGACGATGGCGGCGCCAATCTCGCACCGATGTCATCGGCGTTCTGGCTCGGCTGGCGTTGCGTGCTCGGCCTGAGTGCTGGGTCGCAGACGGCGCGCAACCTGCAGCGATCGCGGCAGTGCGTGCTGAATCTGCCGTCGCAGGCGCAGGTGTCGCAGGTCGATCGGCTCGCACTGACGACCGGCGCTGATCCGGTGCCGCCGGCCAAGGCGGCGCGCGGCTACCGGCATGTGCGCGACAAGTTCGCGCTGAGTGGGTTCACGCCTGAGGCGTCGCAGGCAGTCGCTGCGCCACGCGTGCGCGAATGCCCGGTGCAGCTTGAGGCGCTGGTCGAGTCGGTCCACGGCATTGCCGACGGCGATGCGGACCTGCGCGGCCGCCTGCTGAACATCGAGGTGCGTATCGTGCGGGTGCACCTGCACCCATCCATCGTGATGGACGGCCTGCCGAATCGCGTCGACCCCGACAAGTGGCGCCCCTTGATCATGAGCTATCAGAAGTTCTACGGCCTGAGTGCGCAACAGCTGCACCCCTCAGCGCTCTCAAGCATCGAGGAATCGATGTACCGGAGCCCCGATGTGGATCGGGCACGACACACAGCCCGCGAGCTGGACGCCGCCATCGGCACGTGAACCTGTAGGCCCGCCGCCGGGCGGTCAGATCAGTCGAGTTCAGCCAAGGCAGCGGCGATGGCTTCGGCCGCATCCGGCGTGATGCCGTACATGCGCGCGCCGCCGCCGACCGGTGGATGGTGGCGCTCGGATTCGCCGAAGGCGGCGATCTGGCGCTGCAGGTAGGCCGCCTGTTGGCCGGCGATGCGTGGAATGCTGCCGCCGCCGCGGAAGTCGCTGCCGTGGCAGCTGGCACAGTCGAAGGCGTCGAGCTGCTCGCGGCCGATGTCAGCACGCGGCTGCGGCGCGCTGGATGCCGCACGCCACGGCCGCGCGGCCAGCGCATCCGCCATCGCTGACAGGCTGGCTGCCTCCAGCCCGGCGCTGAGCGCGTTCATTGGAAAGCCCTCGCGGTGACGCTGCTGGAAGCGCTGCAGCTGGGCGCGCAGGTAGTCGGCGTGCTGGCCTTCGATCACCGGCACCGCGCCGCGATCCTGCTGCGGGCGGTGGCAGTCGAGGCAGGCGGTTTCGACATCGGGCGCTGTGCTGGACCAGACGGGCGCGGCCGCGATCAGCAGGCCGCACAGAAGCGCAAGCGTGACGGGACGCGGGCGGGCGTTGCGGGTCTTTTGCATGGGTCTGCTCCTGATGAGAATGGCGAGGAATCTGCGCACAGGGTGAGCTGTGCCCGAGAACGAAATCCGCGTGCCTGCAGTCCAGCACAAACATGTGCGGCATGAGAATTGCTGCAGGCAGTGCAAATGGTCGAGCCGGGGCTTTCGTGTTCTTGCCGCAACACTTTAAATCTGCAGCTGCAGTGTGCGCGCGGGCGGGCCGGATGTTCAGCCTTGCGCTCGCTGGCCTGCTCGGCTGCGCCCAGGCCGCCGAACCCCGCTATCTGGGACTTGAGGCCTATGGCCATGAGTCAGGACTATCGCAGCTGTCGGTCACCTCGCTGGTCGAGGATGAGCTTGGCTTTCTGTGGATCGGCACCCAGGACGGCTTGAACCGGTTCGACGGCCATCACTTCGAAGTGCAGCGCTTCCGCCCGGATCAACCCGAGCGCCTGCTGAGCAGCAGCATCGATCTGCTGGCGCTGGATGAGCGCGAGCGGCTGTGGATCGGCAGCAACGACGCCGGGCTTGAGGTGGTCGACCTGCGCACCCGGGCGCGCGTTCGCTACGGTGTAGCGACACTCGGCCACTCGCAGATGCTCGGCATCGCGCCAACGCTCGGCGGGCCGATTTTTGTTGCCTTGCCGAACGCTTTGCTGGCGATCCCGGCTGACTTGGGTGCGGCGCAGTCGATCAGCCCGATCGAACATCTGGTCGCGCTGAAGACCGACCGGCTTGGTCGCGCCATTGCTCTGAGCGCCACCTGTCGCCTGCACCTGATCGAGCTGACTGCAGCCACCTTGCTATGGGATGGCAGCTCCGAAGGGAGGACGTGCATGGCCTTTGCGTCGGCGCGCGAGGGCTACTGGGTGGCCGACCTGGCCGGCGGTCTGTTCGAGATCGACCTGCACGGGCAGCAGCGCGCCCAGGTCTCGGTGGCCAACGAACTCAGCACGCGCGCCCACGTCAGCACGCTGGAAGCCGGCCACGACAACGCGCTGTGGGTCGGCCTGAGCGATGGGCGGCTGCTGGCGGTACGGCCGGCATCGGCTGAGTCTGCCGTGCAGGCCATCGAGCTGTCGCCTGCGCCGAATTCTGCGATCACCCTGCTGCATGAAGACCCTGCCGGCGTGCTGTGGCTGGGCACATACACCGATGGCCTGTTCCGCGCGCGCAGCCAGGCGCCTGCGGTTCGGCGCGAGCTGGCGCCGGACCCGCAGCGCGCCGGCCTGAAACCCAGCGTGCGTTCGTTCGCGCAGCGTGGCGAGACCCGCCTGATCGGCTTCGATCTCGGCCTGCTGAAGATCGACGCCAAGGCCGAGCCGCGGGCGGTTACGGCTGTGAACGGCATGTCCGTGCGCGCGATTGCCGAAGGTGACGATGCCGGCTGGTGGCTCGGCACTCAGCAGGGCCTGCATTGGCTGGCCGCCGATGACAGCACTCAGCTGATCGAGGGCACCGAGAGCTGGCGCATCACCGCGCTGCGGCGCGAGCCCGATCGGCTGTGGGTGGCGACGCGCGCCGGCCTGAAACAGTTCGCCCTGCCGACAATGCAGGCCTTGCCGGTGCCCGAAGCGCTGCGCGACGTCTTCTTGACCTCGCTCGAACGCGATGCGCGCGGGCGGCTGTGGATCGGCAGCAACGACAGCGGCGTGTTCGTGCTGGACACCGAAGAAAGCGTGCAGCAACTGAGCACCGCGGCCGGCCTCGTCAACTCCTCGGTGTGGGCGCTGCGTGCGGATGCCGCCGGCATGTGGGTCGGCAGCTTCTCCGGCGGGCTGCATCACCTCGACTTCGACGGCCGGCTGAGCACCACCTTCGGCGAGCGCGATGGCCTGTCGAGCTCGGTGATCTACGGCATCCTGCTCGACGCCCGTGGGCGGCTATGGTTGAGCACCAATGACGGCATCAACCTGGTCGACCCGGCGAGCCGGCGGATCCAGGTGCTGCGCCCCGGCGATGGCCTGAGCAATGTCGAGTTCAACGCCGGCGCCGCCTATCTCGATCCGGACATGCGGCTGTGGTTCGGCGGCACCGCGGGCGTGGACGTGATCGAGCCCTGGCAGCGCGAGGCCAAGGTGCCGATGGCGCGGCCCGTCATCGCCGGCCTGCGCCTGCTCGGGGCCAATGGCAGCGACCGCAGCCTGCTGGCCACCGCCGGCATCGATATCGGCCGCGCCGAACGGCTGGAGCTGAAGTACGGCGACACCGCGCTGGTGCTGCAGCTGTCGGCGATCGAGCCGACCGCACCGGCCTCGGCGCGCCTGCGCTATCGCCTGCACGGCATCGACACCGATTGGATCGACTTGCCCCGTGCCCAGCTGGAGCTGACCTATGCGCACCTTCCGCCCGGCAGCTATCGGCTGGAAGTGAAGGCCGCTGGACGCGGTGCCGAGTTCGGCGCCTCGCGCTCGCTGTAGATCCGGGTGTCGCCGCCGCCCTAGCAGCATCCGCTGGCCTATGCCGGCTATGTCGTGGGCATGCTGCTGTTGGTCGGCCTGGCCGCACTGCGGGTACGCGGGCGGATTGCTCGCGAACGCCGTCAGATCGAGCGGCTCAACGCGACCGTCGACCAGCGCACTGCCGAGCTTGAAACCGCCAACCAGCTGCTGGTCTCAAGCAATGCGAGACTGGAGCAGGCCAACCGCATCGACCCCTTGACCCAGGTCGCCAACCGGCGCGAGCTGCAGCTGTGGCTGCAGGAGCTGGCACCGCAGATCCAGCGCGAACTCGGCGTACGCAGCGGCACCGGCACCGGCACCGGGCTTACGTTCTTCATGATCGATGTCGACGATTTCAAACGCGTCAACGACAGCCTGGGCCACCAGAGCGGCGACGAAGTACTGGTGCAGTTCGCGCAGCGCCTGCGCGAGCTGTGCCGGGTGCAGGACCGGCTGGTGCGCTGGGGCGGCGAAGAATTTCTGCTGGCGGTGCGCGACCTCGGCCCCGACGGCGCCGCGGCACTCGCTGAGCGCATCCGCCAGGCGATCGCGCATTCGCCGCTGGTTCTGCGCAGCGGGCGCCTGATCGAAATCACCTGTTCGATCGGCTACGCGCCCTGGCCGCTGACAAGCACCTGGCTGGGCCTCGGCGACTGGGAGCAAAGCGTGAACCTGGCCGACCAGGCGCTGTATCGGGCCAAAAGGGACGGCAAGAACTCCTGGGTCGGCCTGAACGTACCGGGCGATGTCGAACGCGGCGTGCTGATGCAGCTGCTCGCGAGCACGCAGCTGGAGGATTGGCCGAGTCAGGGGCTGCGGGTGCAACGCTCGGTGGCGCGTAGCTAGGGCGGGAATCGGGAATCGGGAATCGGGAATCGGGATTTTGAAGCCGCTGCGTCCAGACCCAGCGGTGCAGTCACGCCGCTCGCCGCGCACACGCCTTGGTGTTAGTGAGCCTCCGGATTCACATAGGGTGGGTCTTGACCCACCGCTGCGCGACGCTCGCCGCTGTCCTCGAAACCACGGCCAACACTTCGCCGCACGTAAGCGGTGGGTCAAGACCCACCCTATGGCAGCTGCGGATTTGGGTGCGGCGCCCGAAGCATCCGAAACACGGGCGCTTGATGTCGGGCGAGCTCGTCGCGGCTGTCCCGGTCCACAAGGGCGCAAGCGCCGTGACCCGGTCCGGGCTCACCGAAACCATACGAGTATCTTGCCGAGGATCAGGCCGGGCCAAACACCGATAATGGGCGATGCTCAGCGCCCCGCCCGCTCGTTCTGTCGCTGTCGATGTGTCCTCCGGTTCGTCTGCTCCGCGCTGGCGCCGCGCGCGCAGGTTCGGGCGGCGGGCGCTGCTCGGCACCTTGGTGTTGGCAGCCCTGCTGTTGCTGCTGGACTGGATCTTCCCGCCGCCGCTGCCGGATGTCTCCGCTGGCGCTGCGACCATTGTTCTGGCGCGCGACGGTCGCCCTCTGCGTGCGTTTGCCGATGCGCGCGGGGTGTGGCGCTACCCGATCGAAGTCGACGCGGTTTCGCCGCGCTACATCGAGGCACTGCTGACCTACGAGGATCGCTGGTTCTGGCAGCACCCCGGCGTCAACCCGCTGGCCGTGCTGCGCGCTGCGGCCCAGGCGGTGGGCGCGGGCCGCACCGTCTCAGGCGCTTCGACCCTGACCATGCAGGTCGCGCGCCTGATCGAACCGCAGCCGCCGGGCATGCTGGGAAAGTTTCGTCAGGCGTTGCGCGCGCTGCAGCTGGAGTGGCGACTCGACAAAGCCGAGATTCTGCAGCTGTATCTGAACTACGCACCTTTCGGAGGCCCGATCCAGGGCGTTGAAGCCGCTGCCTGGGCCTACCTCGGCAAGTCCGCGGCGCAGCTCTCGCAGGCCGAGGCCGCACTGCTGGCGGTGCTGCCGCAGTCACCGAGCCGGCTGCGGCCCGATCGCCATCCCGAACGTGCACGTGCAGCGCGCGACAAGGTACTGCAGCGGCTGCAGGATTTCGAGGTGTGGTCGGCAGCTGATGTCACCGCGGCGCGGCAGGAGAACGTGATCGCGCGCAGTCTGGCGATTCCGCAGTCCGCCGCACTGCTGGCCGAGCGTCTTCGCCAGGCCTACCCGCAGCAGCGCAGCATCCGCAGCAGCATCGATGCCGAGCTGCAGCAGCGGCTGGAAGCCCAGCTCGGCGCCTGGGTGGAACGCCTGCCGCCGCGCACCTCGGCCGCACTGCTGCTGGTCGACAACGCCAGCCTGGAAGCGCGCGTGTACATCGGCAGCGCGCGCTTCGGCGGGGCCGAGCGCTTCGGCCATCTCGACATGGTGCAGGCCTGGCGTTCGCCGGGCTCGACGCTGAAGCCGCTGCTGTACGGCCTGGCCCTGGATGCCGGGCTGATCCACTCCGGCAGCTTGCTGGTGGATGCGCCGCAAGACTTCGACGGCTACCGGCCGGAGAACTTCGACGACCGCTTTCGTGGCCCGGTCAGCGCGACCTCGGCACTGCAGCAATCGCTGAACGTGCCGGCGGTGGCCCTGCTGCAGGCGCTGGGCTCGGCGCGCTTTGCGGCGCGCCTGCAGCACGGTGGGCTGCCGCTGCGGATGCCGGCCGGCGCGCGCCCGAACCTGAGCATGATCCTCGGCGGCACCGAGGTGCGACTGGAGGATCTGGTCGCCGGCTTCTCCGCCCTGCAGCGGCAGGGCCGCAGTGCGCGGCTGCGCCTGCGCAGCGAAGACCCGCTCGATGAGCGCGCACTGCTGTCGCCGGGCGCGGCCTGGATCGTCAGCGAAATGCTCAGCACTGCCCCGCGGCCAGGCGAGGCCGAAGGTCGCTACGCGCGCGCTGGCGGCAGCAGCATGGCGTTCAAGACCGGCACCAGCTACGGCTTCCGCGACAGCTGGGCGCTGGGCGCGACCCCGGCAGTGACCCTCGGCGTGTGGATCGGGCGCCCGGACGGCACGCCGCTGCCTGGACAGTTCGGCGCCGTCACTGCCCTGCCCCTGCTGCTGGCGATTGCCGACAGCCTGCCGGCCGAGTACCGCCGCGCCGCTGCGCCACGGCCGGCCTCGGTGACGGCATTCACCGCCTGCTGGCCGCTGGGCACGGATGTTCAGGCGAGTGACGAAAGCCTTTGCCATCGCCGGCTGCCGGCATTCGCGCTGGATGGCAGCGTGCCGCTGAGCTTCGCGCCGGCCGGCGAAGCACAGGCGCCGCACGTGCTCAGCCTGCGCGTCGATGCGCGCAGCGGTCTGCAGCGCAGCGGTGACTGCCGCGCGGCCGCTGAACAGACCATCAGTCTGGCGCTGTGGCCGCGGCTGGCATCGCCCTGGTTGAGCGCCGACGAACGCCGCCGCGGCAGTCCGCCGGCCTTGTCGCCGGACTGCAGATCGAACGCCGTGCCGGCGGCCGATCTGCAGATCATCGGCGCGCGCGAGGGCAGCCGAATCCGTCGCCCGAGCGGCAGCCGCACGCCACCGCGACTTCAGCTGCGTGCGGCCGGCGCCAGCGGTGAAGTGAGCTGGCTGCTCAACGGCCGCCTGCTCGGGCGCCTGCCCGCGCAGCAGGCGCTGCAGCATGAGTTCGACAGTGCCGGACCACAGGACATCGTCGCGATCGACGGCAGCGCACGTTACGGCCGCCTGCAGATCGAGGTGCTGCCCGCGGGCAGCGAATGAGCGCCATCGCACTGTCGCGTGACGGTCACAGAGGCGTCATCTGCAGGCCGCAGGCTCGCGGCGCCCCCGTTACGTGAGAGCCACATGCCCGTGTCGATCCCGCGCCCCGCCGAGCACAGCCGTCTGGAGGCGACCCCGATCCGACTGCGCGATCGCCTCGACCAGCGCATCTTCAACGTCATCTACGGTCGCAGCCTGGTCTACAACGCCTGCTGGGAAGATCCGGCAGTCGATCGTCAGGCGCTGGAACTGCAGCCGCATCACAGCGTACTGGTGATCACCAGCGCCGGCTGCAACGCGCTCGACTACGCCTTGGCCGGTGCCGGCCGCGTGCACTGCGTCGATGCCAACCCACGCCAGAACGCCCTGCTGGAGCTGAAGCTGGCGGCCGCACGCGGGCTCGACTACGAGGACTATTTCGGCTTCTTCGGTAACGGTTTCCACCCGCGCGCTGGCGAGCTCTATCTGCAGCGCCTGCGTCCGCAGCTGGGCGAGTTCGCACGTGACTACTGGGACCGCCACTGGCGCTGGTTCTGCAGCCCGCGCGGCAGCTTCTACTTCCACGGCCTGTCGGGCCTGGCGGCGCGCGGCTTCGGCACCTTCCTCAAGCTTCAGCCGCGGCTGCGCGAAGGATTCGAAGCCCTGTTCAAGGCGCAGTCGCTGCAGGAGCAGCGCGACATCTACGCCGCACAGATCGCACCGCGGCTGTGGAGCAAGCCGTTCAACTGGGTGCTGTCGCGCCAGTTCGTGATGAACCTGCTCGGCGTGCCCTACCCGCAGCGCAAGCTGGTCGAGGCCCAGCACCCCGGCCGCATCGCAGGTTTCATTCGCGAGGCGCTGGAGTACGTGATCTGCGAGCTCCCGCTGTCCAGCAACTATTTCTGGCGGGTGTATTTCAGCGGCCGCTACAGCACCGACTGCTGCCCGCAATACCTGCGCCCCGAAGGCCATGCCGAGCTGCGCGCCGGCGGCGCCGACAAGATCGATCTGCACACCTGCACCGTGACCGACTTCCTGCAGGCCCACGACCGCCCGATCGATCGCTTCGTGCTGCTCGATCACATGGACTGGATGAGCAGCTACTACCCGGAAGCATTGGTCGAGGAGTGGGATGCGATTCTGCAGCGCGCGGCGCCGAATGCCCGCATTCTGCTGCGCAGTGCGCAGGCGCAGCCGGACTATCTCGATCGCATCCAGGTCGGCCCGCAGCGCAAGCGCCTGCGCGAGCAGCTGACCTTCCAGGAAGCACTCGCGGCGCGGCTGCAGCTGCAGGACCGCGTCCACACCTATCCCGGCTTCGTGATCGCCGACTGGCCCGCCCATGCGCAGGCTTGAAGCCCTGCGTGCCGACGCCGGCATCCTGCGCCAGATGCTACGCGGCATGCCAAAACAGGGTGACCACGCCGAACGCCTGGCCGGCTTCTATGCGACCCAGGCCGCCGACTACGACCGCTTTCGCGAACGCCTGCTGCCGGGCCGTGCGGAACTGATCGCGTCGCTGCAGCTGCCGCCCGGCGCCCGCGTGATCGAACTCGGCGGCGGCACCGGCCGCAATCTGGAGTTCTTTCCGGCCGCCCGTCGTGACGACATCGAGTTCGAACTGGTGGACCTGTGCACGCCCCTGCTGGATATCGCCCGTCAACGCACCCGCGGCTGGCCGCAGGTGCGAATCACCCAGGCCGACGCCACCACCTATCGCCCGCAGGCGCCGGTCGACTGCGTGCTGATCGCCTATGCCCTGAGCATGATCCCGGACTGGCGCGCGGCCGTGAGCAATGCACTCGCGATCTTGAAGCCCGGCGGCCAGCTGGCCGTGGTCGACTTCTATGTCGGCGCCGATCGACCTGGAACGGGCCTGACTCAGCACGGCGCGATCACGCGCCATTTCTGGCCGCGCTGGTTCGCCCACGACGGAGTGCGATTGGGGCCAGAGACGCCTCAGCACCTGCTGCAGCTGATGCCTTCCCACCAGCTTTGGGAAGGACGGGCCAGCCTGCCCTATCTGCCGCTGCTGCGCGTGCCGTACTTCCGGTTTGTGGGGCGCAAGAGCGACTGATCACCCCATGTCCGCGAGTCAGCCGGTTGCGCACAACTGCACGCGCACTCGGCTTCAGGCTTCGAATACCTGAAGTTGGGAGGGCTCGTCGTAGCTCTCTCAGCGCTACGGGCAGGCCCACGACCACAGCCAGCACTTCGGCCTTGTGCCCCACCCCAGGCGTGCTCGCCTTGGGCGAAGCCCACCATTTTCGCCATCGGAATTCGACTGGCGGTGTACAGCGCGGTGGCCTATTGATCCGGCCAGCTGATGTTTGAAGTGCGAGGCCTTCACGCACCACGCTTCAGCAGCGCGTTGAGCTGAGGATGTTAAATCTTCTTCGTACCGGATCAATAGGGTGGGTCTTGACCCACCGCGGCGTGGTGTCCGCCACAGCGCTTCGCGCTGTCAGGGGTGCCGGACCGAGGTGGAAACCGGGAGCCGGTGGGTCAAGACCCACCCTATTCAGACCTTTCGCCACCGCAAGCCAGCGTCTCCATATGGCCGCGGCGGACGTCGAACGCACCGCGCACCGCCCCTGTTGATCCGGCCGGCTGAAGCTTGAAGCGCGAGGCTTTCACGAGGCGCGCGTCAACCGGCGCGCTGTGCCGAAAGCGTTCAATCGTCATCGTGCCGGATCAATAGGTGGCGTAGCGATCATCACACGCGCTGATCAAGGCCGCGCCACCGGCGTCGCCTTGTCGCTTTCAATGCGCCCGTCCACCAACTCGATCAAGCGGTCGCAGCGGGCGGCAAGGCGGGGGTCGTGGGTAACGATCAGAAAGGTGGTGCCGCCGCTGCTCACTTCACGCAGCAGGTCGAACACGCTGTTGGCCGACTGGGTTTCGAGGTTGCCGGTGGGTTCGTCGGCCAGCACCAGCGCAGGCTGCATCACCAGCGCGCGGGCAATGGCCACTCGCTGCTGCTGGCCGCCCGACAGGTCGTTGGCCAGGTGGTGGCCCCAGGGCTTCAAGCCGACCTTGTCGATCAGTTGCTCGGCCCGCGTCCGCATGGCCGCATCGGGCCGACCGCGCGCGGCCAACAGCGGCAGCATGACGTTCTCCACCGCGGTGAACGCCGGCAGCAGGTTGTGGAACTGAAACACAAAGCCGATCGCCTTGGCACGCAGCTGGGTCAGGTCCTTGTCGGCCAGGCCCTCGGCTTCTTGGCCGATCAGGAAAATCTTGCCGCTGCTGGGCTTGTCCAGCAGCCCGATGAGGTTGAGCAGCGTGCTCTTGCCCGAGCCCGAGGGCCCGATCAAGGCCGCGAACTCACCGCGTGCCAGGCTCAGGTCTACGCCGTGCAGAACCTCGGTCTCGTGCGCGGTGCCGGTGCCGTAGGACTTGCGAATGCCCTCCAGCCGCAGCGTGGGCTCGCCGGTCGCGGGGGGCTGCACCTCAGCCACGAATGGCCACCGCCGGGTCGAGCCGGGCGGCCCGCTGCGCCGGGAACAGCGCCGACAGCACGCCGACCGTGGTAGCGCCCAAGGCCACGTAGAGGTAGAGCATGGGCCCGGCTTCCAGCGTAAAGAACGGCACGCCTTCGGCGTTCACCGCAAAGCCGCGCCAGGCAATCAGGAAGCCCCAGCCCAACAGCGAGCCGAGCAGCGAGCCGAGCAAGCCCAGCATCGCGCCTTGCAGCAGGAACACGCCGAGGATCTGCCTGCGCGTGGTGCCGGTGGCTCGCAAAATGCCAATCTCCTTGGACTTCTGCACCACTGACACCACCAGCACGCTGGCAATGCCCAGCGCCGCGGTGAGGCCCACAAACAGCCGGATGATGAAGAAGCTCAGCGTTTGGCCTGACAGTGCTTTGAAGAATTCGGCATTCGTCTCGATCCAGCTCTCCACCTGAATGCCCGGTTGGGTCGCGATTTGCTGCGCGGTGATTTCTGCGTCAAACGGCGCCGCTACCTTGACCCACAGGCGGGTGACGCCACCGGGCAGGCCGAGCAAGCTTTGCGCGGTGCGCAGTGCTACGTAGACGGCGCTCTTGTTCTGGCCCTGGTTGCCGAAGTCGAAGATGCCGGCCACGAAGAGCACGACGGAGGCGCCCTTGGCCGCTTGCAAGGTCAGCTTGTCACCGATCACCAGCCCCAGGTCTTTGGCGAGGTCGCGGCCAATCAGAACGTCGGTGCTGCCCGGGTCGGCTCGGCCGGCAATTATTTTTTCCTGCAGCGCGATCAGCCGCAGATAGCTTTCCGGCTCGATTCCGCGCAGGCCCACGCCGATGCTGGCATCGCCTCGCACGATGAAGGCAGTGTCCTCGATCACCGGCGTCACTACGAGCACGCCGGGCATCGCCAGCGTGGTGTCGCGCACCTTCTGCCATTGATCCAGCGAGCGCGGACGCTGGGCCCCCGGCTGCACGCGCGTGGCGTACTCGGTGTCCGGCTCTTGCCGCAAGCTGCGGGGCGCTTCGTCAGGCGCCTTGATGACGATCTGCGCCTGAAAGTCCAAAAGCGTCTTGAAGATGCTGCCCTGCAAGCCCGCCAGCAGCGCCGACATGAATACGATGACCGAAACGCCCAAGGCCACCCCGGCGATGATGAAAAGGGTTTGCAAGAGCCCTTCGCGCAAGAAGCGCGTGGCCAGCACCCACTCGAAAGGCAGGAACGGGTTCATGTCCCCATCGGATCCAGGCCCGCCGCGTTCTCACGAACCGGCGGCGCAGACGGCTGCACCCGGGCTCGCACGCGCTGACCGGCTTTCACGCCTGTTTTGGAGACCGGCACCACGCCCTCCCCCGCTGCAATGCCGCTGAGCACCTCCACCCGGGTGTCGCCACGCAGACCCAGGCGTACGTACTGCGCAACGGCGCGCTTGTCGCGCACCACCAGCACCCAGGGTTTGTCGCTGGCAGCGTCTTGCAGGGTGTTGGTGGGCAGCACCACGGCGCCGGCGCGCCGGGCGGTTTCGATGTCAATCGACACCGTCATGTCCTGGCGCAAATACGCAGGCGGCTGGGGCACGGCGAGCTTGACTTCCACCGAGCCGCGCGCCGCATCGACGCCGGGGTTGATGTAGCTCACGATCGCATCGAAGCGCTGGTCGGCAAAGGCGTCGGCCGAGCCGAGTGCCTTTTGCCCCAGGGCGATTTTTGACAGGTTCTTTTCGTCAATCTGCACCAGCACCTGGGTCTGCCCGGCAGTGGCCAGCACCATCAAGGCCTTGCCCGGCTGGACGATGTCGCCCACCTCCACATCCCGCGTGATCAGCACGCCAGCGGCGGGCGCCAGCACCTGCCCCTGCGAGAGCTTTGCGCTGGCCAGCTGCTGCCCGGCCAGCGCTTGCTCAAGCGCGGCTTGGGCCAAAGCGGCGTCGCTGCCGCTGGGTGTGTTGCTTTGGGCCTGCACGAGCGCGCTGCTTACCTGGCTGATTGCCACATCGGCGGCGCGCTGCGAATCGTCCAGCGCGGCTTGGCTGATGAAGCCTTGCGCCACGAGGTCGCGGTTGCGCTCAAGTACCTTGCGCGTTTGCAGCGCGGTGGCCTGGGCCTGCACCAGCGCTTGGCTTGCCAGCGGTTGGCTCAGCTCGCGTACCTGCCGCACTCGGGCCTGGGCCTGGGCCACAGTGGCGCTGGCCTGGGCCAGACTGGCGCGGGCGTCGCTGTTGTCCAGCTCGATCAGCAGTTGGCCACGCTCCACGGTTTGCCCTTCGGCCACCGCCACACGCAGCACTCGACCCGTGCCTTGCAGCGCCACGGTGACACGCTGCGGCGACACCACCCGTCCGCTGGCCACCACGGTTTGCACGAGCTCCGATTGCATCGCGGTGTACACCGGAGTGGGAGTACCCAGCAGCACGTTGCGCATCAGGTACAGCACGGCAGCCAGCGCCAACGCAACGCCCAGCGCAATCAGCAGCCGACTGCGCAGGCTGCGCGGCGCGGCCTTCTCTTTGTCTTCCTTTGGCGCGGCGTCGGCTGCCGGCTCGCCCACCTTCGGCGGGGCGGCTGCAGGTAGCGAGACTTCAGACGATGCGGGCGTTGCCGCTGGGGGCTTCGCCGCCGGTGGGTTTACGGGCAAGGCTTCGACCTGACCGACGGCTGGCCTGGGCCCGGGTGCGGCCGCAGCGACGGTCACGCGCCGCTCGCAATGCGTCGCGGGCGCTTGGTTCGGGTGGTGCCCATGGTGCTTGCCTGGGTGCGTGGCTGGCACTCAGTTGTACGCAGGCCGGCAGCATGGGTCTGTGCGCTTTCGAACCTACGCCCGGGGCCTTCGGCTTGGTGGAAGCTCTGCAGACTGCCGGGCCCGGATGCGCCGCGTCGTCGCTCCCGCGAGCGAAGAATCCGCAAGAGCTGTCCTCGTCGACCGTGCAAGAAGCCCCACCTCAGCGCCGGCTACAGGCCGGTGCGGTGGGGCTTGAATTGGGAGCGTGGGGGCGCGTGCGCGGAGCTGCCGCCCGGCACGTCGAGATGCGATCGGTGCGCTGAGCCCGGGAGCCTATCGCGTCGGACCGCGCCCGCGCCCGCGCCCGGGGCAGTCTGCAAAGGGTGCGCTGCGGTTTCCGCAGCGTCTGCTCAGCAGCCGGCCGAGTCGGGGGGTGAGTAGGTGAATCTTCCAGCCTCGCCGACCACTTCGCCGGGTTTGGCCAGGCTCGACAAGTACAGCGCCAAATCCCAGAAGTACGCGGAATGATTGATCAGAAGATCGGGCCGGCCGTCGCCGTCGAGGTCGCCCACCCACTGCAGCACTTCGGAGAGTTCCGTCGGCTGGCTCGGGTCCCCCAGGTGCACGTTGTAGGTGCCCAGCGACTGCACAACTCCGTCGAACTCGATCTGAAGCTGCACTTCCGGCACGCCGGGCTCGCCCCCGGGTTGCTGGCGCAGGGTGAGGAACTGGTCCTCACCGATACGGATGAGCCGCTCGGCCGCCGGCAGCAGATTGTGCGAGTAGGGTTTCCCACCGGGCTCATGCGTTCGCGGCTGGCTGTACCACCACGTGGTCAGCGGACCCGGCTGCAGCGAGAGGCCCGCCAGTGAATCCGTCGGCTTGAAGGCGGCGAGAATCACCACGTCGTCGGTCGTGCGCTGACGGTACTTTTCTTCGGTGGTGCTGGGCGCGCGCCGCAGATGGTCTTCCGCCGAAGGATCCGGCTTCAGCGACAAACGTTGGCCCGGCACCTCCGGACCGTCATATGTGGCATGCGCGGCCGGGATCACGACCAGGTCGACCGCATCCAGTCGACAACCGTCGCCGCGACAGGCCATCACCCACCACCCGGCGCCGGCGACGTACTGACCCTCGGCGATGTGATGCAAGGCGCCATCGGCGCGAACACCGCCGCCGCCGTAGTTGTCATCGCTGAGGTCGCCCCCCAACAGCAGCAGATCGCGAAGCACCAGACCCTGCTGCGAAGCCGCATCAGCATCGCTTTGCGACGAAAAAGTCGCCGCGAGCCCCGGCGCAACGGCGGAAGCACCACACAGTCCGACCAGACTCACGATCAGGCAGCGGAGCAAGGACATCGATGGATTCCTTTGAGGGGACGTGCGGTCGCCGGTTCCAGCAACTTCTCGGCGCGGCGTCAACATCGCGCTTGATTGAGTCGAAGCCAAGGCGGAAATGTGGCAATGCGCAGGCGCTGACGCGCGATTGGCTGGACCAGGCCGGGTTGACGGCTCGAATCAGGCCTTCGCTCCGCCCAGCCGGCCCATGTAGGCACGGTAGTGAACAAGCTCCTGCACCGACTCGCGGATGTCGGCGAGTGCCGTATGCGCGGCGGATTTCTTCAGGCTGGCGGCGACTTCCGGGGCCCAGCGCTTGGCCAGCTCCTTCAGCGTCGACACGTCCAGGTTGCGGTAGTGGAAGTAGCGCTCCAGCGTCGGCATCTCGCGGACCAGAAAGCGGCGGTCCTGGCAGATGCTGTTGCCGCAGATCGGCGACTTGCCGGCCGGCACCCAGGCGCGCAGGAACTCGATGGTCTGCGCCTCGGCCTCGGCCATCGACACGCTCGACTCCAGCACGCGTGTCCACAGGCCGGAACGGCTGTGGGTATCGCGGTTCCAGTCGTCCATCGCCTGCAGTCGCGCCAGCGGATGATGAATCGCGATCTCGGGGCCTTCGGCCAACAGATTGAGTTCGCTGTCGGTCACCAGGGTGGCGATCTCGATGATGCTGTCGGTGTCGGGATCGAGCCCGGTCATTTCCAGGTCGATCCAGATCAGACGGGTCTCAGCGGGCAGTTCAGCGGGGCTGTTCAAGGGCTGGGGTTCTCGGAAGTAAGGGCGAGCTTGCGGCCGCGACGGGCGCGGAAAAAGTCGCGGAGCATGCTGCCGCAGTCGTCGGCGAGCACACCGGCGGAAACTTCGATGCGGTGGTTGTGGTGCTCGGACTGCAGCAGCTCGAACACGCTGTGCACCGCGCCGGTTTTGGGATCGTCGGCGGCGTACACCACCCGCGCCACCCGCGCATGCACCAGCGCCATCGCGCACATCGCGCAGGGCTCCAGGGTCACATACAGGGTGCTGCCGGGCAGACGATAGTTCGCGGCCGTTTGGCCGGCTGCGCGCAGGGCGATGATCTCGGCGTGCGCGGTCGGATCGTGATCGCTGATGGTTCGATTCATGCCGCGGCCGATGCACTGGCCCTGCGCATCCACCAGCACCGCGCCGACCGGTACTTCGCCGAGCACGTCACGCGCGGACTCGGCCAGCGCAAGCGCCTCGCGCATCCAGCGCAGGTCGTCCTCGCGGACTGCGTCAACCGGAGCATCGGACGCGGCGTTGGTCAGTTCGGGCACGGTCTACAGCTGGCAGGCGCGGAAGACGCGCATTGTCCCCTGTCGGCCGGCTCAGGCAAAGCGTGGCGCCGGGCGCCGTCGACCGCTGCTGTCGACACCATCTTGCCAAGCGCGCGCGGGGCTGCTGTGCTGCCTTCACTCCATCGACGTCTACCGACCATGCCTGACATCGAAACCGCACGACTCCAGCTGCAGCAGCTCGTCCCGGAAGACGCCGAGTTCATTCTGCGCCTGACCAATAGCGCGGGCTGGCTGCGCTTCATCGGTGACCGCGGCGTCCACACCCTCCAGGACGCGCTGGGCTATATCGAAGCCGGCCCACAGGCGATGTTCGCGGCCCATGGCCACGGACTGTGGCGGGTCAATCGGCGCGGCGACCCGACCGCAATCGGCCTGTGCGGGCTGATCCGTCGCGACAGTCTGCCCGCGCCGGACCTTGGTTTCGCCCTTCTGCCCGAACACTGCGGCCAGGGCTATGCGGTGGAAGCGGCCCAGGCCTGTGTTGTGCATGCACGCGAGGTTCTGCGCTGGCCGCAGCTGCTGGCGATCCTGCAGGCCGACAATGCGGGCTCGATGCGCCTGCTGAAGAAGCTGGGCTTCGAGATCGTCGCCACAGCGACGGATGACACCACCGAAGCGATACCGCTGCTGCGCATGCAGTTGGACCTTCAGCCAGAGCGCGCGACGCTCGCCTGAGCACGCGCGGGAGTACACCCGCCGCCGCCATGCTGCGAATACGCCGCGGCTCTAGTCGCGTAGCCAGTCGATCATGCGCTGGCGCGCCGCGGGGCTGCGCAGCAGGTCCAGATGCCCGGTGCCGTACAGGACCTGGGTGCGGTGTTCGGGAATGTCCAGCGCTGGCCCGCCCGATTCCCCTGTGCCCAAGGCGCTGTGCAGGGGCACCAGACCATCGCCGAGCAGACGTTCCGACATCGGGCTGCGGCGCTTGGCCAATACGCCGGCAACGGCGTAGCAACCCAGGTCGGCCGGCAGCGCGACCGGGCTGGCATCGGCGCTGAGATGGCCGTGGCGCAGATCGGTGATGCCGGCACTGCGCATCTGGCCGAGCCGTGCGAAATGCCGCGCGTACGGCAACGAACCGAGCAATTGATCAATGCCGTAGCCGGCGCGCTCCAGCGGCGCGCCCAGGTTGGGCGTGCCCAGCAACAGCAGATCGCGCAGCTGACTCCGCCAGCTCATGTCCAACTGGCGCGCATGCAGCTCGGCGCTGCGGGCGATCAGGCCGCCCATGCTGTGGCCGAGCAGGCTGATCCGCTGCAGCGGCAGCGGCCAGCGCGCCTGCAGATGCTGCAGGGCATGGGCCAGTGCGATGCCGTTCTGCGCGATCGACAGGCCGCTGTTGTAGCGCAGGTAAATCGGCGTGCAGCCGAGTGCCGCCGCCAGCGCTTCGCCGTGGCCGCGGTCAGCGCTGCTGGCCCACTGCAGATCGTTCATGCACAGGCCGTGGATCAGCACCAGCACATGCGGCCTGAGACTATCGGCCGGGCCCAGCACGGCCTCATCGAAAGGCATGCCGCCGATGCGCAGCTGCATCGCCAGCGCCAGCGGATTGCGCTCGGCCTGCAGGCGATCGCCGAGTACACCATTGAGTGCAGACAGCAAGGCCAGCCGCACCGGATGCGGCTCGGCCTGCGGCGCACGCAGCAGGCGCTGCTCCAGCAGGCCCAGCGCGCCCTGCAGGCCGTGGCCAACCCCTGCGTTGAAGCCGCGCAAGGCGGCATAGATCCGCCCGGTCAAGCCGCCGGCGCGATCCGGCTCAGCCCCTGAGGATAGAGCCAAGGTGCTGCGCACGGATTGATGCACGCCTTCGGTAATCGTCAGCACGCCGGCCGTGGCGCCCTGCACCAGGCCGACGATGCCACGCAGGTCCGAGCCCGCCAGCACCGCGGGTGCGGGCTCCGGATTCGACGCGACGGGATTCGATGCGACGGGGTTCGATGCGACGGGGTTCGACGTGGTGGAGTTCGATGTGGCGCGTCTGCGGGCCATGGCAATTCCTGACGTGAGTCGCGCTTGACGATATCTGGAGCGCACAGGCAAGGATCCGGTGCGGCCGCAGTCTGGGCGCGCCGGTTTGAGCGAATGCTCGGCACGCTGCGGCGTCAGCCTGAGCCGGCTTGAGCTTGACGGCAAGCCAGACCAAACTGCGCGCCTCCCCGGCTTTATGTGAGTCTGATGAACGATCAAGCCAGCAGCAGTCCCGCCGCGAACCCCTTGCGCGCCTACTTCGATCGCAATCCCGGCCGGCTGATGTACAAATGGGCGCACTACTTCGACATCTATCACCGCCACTTCGAGCGCTTTCGCGGCCAGCCCTGCACGATCGTCGAGGTAGGCGTGTTCCACGGCGGCTCGCTGCAGATGTGGCGCGACTACCTCGGCCCGCAGGCGCGCATCATCGGTGTCGACATCGATCCACGCTTGCGCGACCTCGGCGAGCCTGGCATCGAGATCATCATCGGCGACCAGGGCGACCGCGCCTTTCTGCGCCAGCTCGCCAAGCAGCTCGGCCCGATCGACATCCTGCTCGATGACGGCGGCCACCAGATGCACCAGCAGATCGCCACGGTCGAGGAGCTCTACGGCAACGTCCAGCCGGACGGCGTGATCCTGGTCGAAGACACCCACACCAGCTATTGGCCCGACTACGGCGGCGGCCTGCGCTCGCCGCACAGCTTCATCGAATTCAGCAAGCGGCTTGTCGACGAGCTGAATGCCTGGCACAGCCGCGACCCGCAGCAATTCTCGCCGGGTGTGTTCACCCGCAGCGCGCGTTCGATGCACTTCTACGACAGCATCGTGGTGATCGAGAAAGGCGCGCATCCGCAGCCGACCGAACTGATGAGCGGCACGCCGAGCTTCTCGCTGGACCTGCCGGTCAACGACGCACTCCCGCAAGTCTGACCGCGCTGGCCCGCCGGAGCTCAGGCCGGATCGGGCGCAGCCGCCTCGAACGCGTATTCGCGCTCGACCCGGACGATGCGCACTCGATAGTGGGCGTACCACTCGCTACGCCCCGTTCGTTGGACTTCGCGATGTTCGGCGACCGCCTTCCAGGCCGCGATCGCCTCAAGTGAAGTCCAGTATGAGACGGTGATGCCGAAGCCATCGCCGCCGCGCGCGCTCTCGACCCCGAGATAGCCGGGTTGCTCGGCGGCAAGCTCGAGCATGCGCTGGGCCGCTTCGGCATAGCCACGTTCGACTGTGCTGCGCTGGCTGCTGAAGATCACCGCGAAATACGGTTCAAAGTTGGACATCACAGGCTCCACAAGCACGGACGCGCGCATGTTCGTGCGGCGAGCACGCCGCCGCAACCCCGTTTGTCGGCCGCCTGCGTATACGCCCACGCACCCCACCACCGGAGAACCCCATGCGCCTTCGCTTCGCGCTATCGACCTGCGCACTGCTGCTGGGCTGGGCCTGCGCCAGCCTGGCCCAGGACAGCCTGCCCTCGCGTCGCCCGCCGATCCCGCAGCCGCCGATGCCGCCACCGGTGGTGTGGATACCGCCGGCGCAGAATCTGCAGCCGATCCGGCTCGACAGCGTCAACGTCCGCATCGACAGCCAGGGGCCACTGGCGCGTACGCGCATTGAGCTCAGCTTACACAACCCGAACCCACGCGTGCTTGAGGGCGAGCTGGTGTTTCCGCTCGGCGCCGGGTTGACCGTCTCGGGCTATGCACTCGAGGTGGAAGGCCAGATGCGCGAAGGCGTGGTGGTGCCCAAGCAGACCGCGCGGATCGCGTTCGAAGACATCAGCCGCCAACAGATCGATCCGGGCCTGGCCGAGATCACCCAGGGCAACGTGTTCCGCACCCGGCTGTATCCGATTCCCGCGCAGGGCAACAAGCGGGTGGCGATCAGCTTCGAGCAGCTGATGCCGCTGCAGGCCGACCACTTCCGCTATCTGCTGCCGCTGAGCTTCACCCAGACCGTCAAGCGCTTCGAGGTGCAGGTGGAGGCACGCGATACCGGCGGTGTGGCGGCGATCGCCTCGCCCGATCCCGTCTTGAGTTTCGACCGCGCCGGCCCGGCATGGACCGCCGGCTTCGTACGCGAGAACGTGCAGCCGCAGAAGGAACTGGCGTTCGCAATTCCGGCCGGCGACGGTGCCCGCGCCCAAGTAGAAGCCGCCGACCCACTGGAGCCCGCCTGGCGCAGCGTGCTGGCCCAGCTCGACAGCGGCCTTGCGCAGAGCCAAGCCGCCGCGGCCGCGCCGAAGCGTATCGCGCTGTTCTTCGATGCCTCGGCCAGCGCCAGCGGGCGCGATCTGGAGCGCGAGCGCGCGCTGCTGCGCAGCTATCTGGGCGAGCTCGACGGCGCCGAAGTGCTGCTGATTCCGTTCCGCGACGTGGCCGATCGCATGCAGCGTTTCCGCATCGGCAAGGGCGAGGTCGATGCCCTGCTCAACGCGCTTGCAGCCTTGCCGCTGGACGGCGGCAGCAGCTATGGCGCGATCGATCTCGCCACCCTGCCCGCGGTGGATCGGGTGCTGATCCTCGGCGACGGTCTGCAGACCTTCGGCAGCCATCAACCGCAGCTGAGCGGCGCCGGGCACAGCCGACCGCCGGTGTACGCCCTGCACGCGGCACAGCGCGCTGATCGTGCGGCACTGGAACGGATTACACGTGCCGGCGGTGGCCAGCTGATCGACCTGCTCGAACTCGACAGCGCGGCAGCCCTCGCAGCCTTGCGTGCTCCGTCATGGCGCCTGCAGTCAGTCGACGTGTCCGCCGGACGCTGCGACAACCTGCTGCCGCTGGCCGGTGAATCGGTGCCGGCGCGCCTGCTGCTGAGCGGGCGCTGTGAGGGCGCAGCGCAGATCGAACTGGTGTTCGGCAATGGCGATGAGCGGGTAACGCGAACGGTGGAGGTCGGCAGCCAGCCGCTGGCCGAAGGCGCGTTGGCCGACAGCGTGCGGCGGCTGCAGGCGCAGGCGCAGATCCAGCAGCTGTTGGCGGCCGCGTCGCCGGACGAAGCCGCGATCAGCGCTCTGGCAACCCGCTTCGGCGTGGTCACGCCCTACACCTCGCTGCTGGTGCTCGATCGCATCGAGGACTACGTGCGCTATCGCATCGCTCCGAAAGAGCCCGAGCTGCGCGCCGCCTATGAGCGCTTGCTGGCCACCCAACCAAAGATCGCAGGGCCTGAGGACAGCGGACGCGCGGCGCGCCTGCAAAACCTGCAGCAGCTGTGGAGCGAATTCAGCGCCTGGCACAAGCAGCGCCATCCGTGGCTGGAAACCCTGCTGCAGCCGGCGGCCAGCAACGAGGTCGCGGCCTGGGCGCAGGTGCCGGCCAGCGCGCTTGATGCCAAGACCCTGCGCGCGCGGATCGAAGCCAGCCAGCGCCTGCAGCGCGAGGTCGATGCACTGGTCAAGCGCTGGCCGAGCGAAGGTGCCGACGCGATGCGCCGCCCGCAGTGGGAGCGCGAAGCGATCGCCCGCATGCTCGAACTCGACGCGCTGAAGCGCGCCCGTGAGGCGCTGGGTGGGGCGGCAGCAGCGACGGGAGCACCTGTCGCGGTCGGCGCGGCGGAGGGCGAGTCGCTGGAGCGAGTCGAAGTCACCGGCAGTCGGGTCCTACGGGACGAAGCACCGCGCGTGGCCGAGGCCATGGCCGCGCCAATGGCGCCCGCTCCCGCTCCCGCACCCGCGGCCTCTCCCGTTGCCGGTGGTGCGGCCCCGCGCCAACGCGCTGCGGAACCCATCGCGCCGCCCTCGCCCACTCTCGCCGCCAGCATCAGCCTGAAAGGTTGGAACCCGGACACGCCGTACCTGAAGGCGATCCGCGCGGCAGCCGATCCGTATGCCGAGTACCTGAAACAGCGCGAATCCAATCGCGAGGCGCCGGCGTTCTATCTCGATGTCGCCGACCACTTCCGCGAAGTCGCAAAGCAGACCGCGCTGGCCCAGCGCATCCTGTCCAACCTGGCGGAGCTGGCCCCTGAGAACACCGCCCTGGTCCGCGTGCTCGGCCATCGACTGGCGCAGTGGGAGCAGGTCGAGCTGGCGGTGATCCAGTTCGAGGCGGCGCTGAAGCAGCGCGGCGAAGAGCCGCAGAGCTACCGCGACCTCGCCCTGGTGCTGGCGCGGCTGCCGCAGCCCGACTATGCACGCGCGATTGATCTGCTGTGGCAGGTGGCGATCCGCGACTGGCATGGCCGCTTCCCCGAGATCGAACTGATCGCCGTGCATGAACTGAACGATCTGGTCGCCCGCGCCGGTCGCGCCGCGGTCGAGCCCAGGCTGAAGTCGCTGGGCATTCCCGACAGCCTGATCGACAGCTTCCCGGTCGGCCTGCGCGTGGTGATGAGCTGGGACGCCGACAACACCGATATCGATCTGTGGGTGATCGATCCGCTCGGCGTAGCGGTTTACTACGGCGCCAATCGCTCAGGCAGCGGCGGCCGGGTCACACGCGACTTCACCCAGGGCTACGGGCCCGAGGTGTTCACCATCACCCGACCGATCCCCGGCACCTATCGCGTGCAAGCGCACTACTTCGGCGACCGTCGGCAGTCGCTCAGCGGGCCGGTCACCGTGCAGCTCGAATTCCAGACCGGGCACGGCACCGCCGCCAGCGCGCGCCAGGCGGTGACGCGTCGACTCGAAGACGGCAATCAGCGCATCGATGTGGGCGAGTTCACGGTGGGTGCCGGCCGATAAGGCTGCGGATCAGCGGCACGACCGCATGCGGCCGGCGAGAGCCAGCGGTGAATCGATGCCGCTCCGCACGCGTCGGGAACTGCAGTGGACGGCAGCCCCTTGCGTGCGCCAGCGGACACACGATGCACATGCAAGCGGAGTAGTGTGGCCGGGCGTTCCCAGCCGGGAGCGCGGCGGCCACGCCGAAGTGGCCGGCCCACGCGGAGCGTCTGCGCTCCGTGTGGGGAACCCGAAGGAATCGTCCTGCATGGAAACCAGCGCGGAGTATTCCCGCTGCCGTCGCTACCGCTATGCCCTGTGGAGCAAGTGGTCAGCCGGCCCCAGCGTGCTGTTTGTGCTGCTGAATCCGTCCAATGGCGACGAGAACAGCGATGACCCCGCCCTGCGTCGATGCGTCGGCTTTGCGCGCAGTTGGGGCTTTGGCTCGCTGGCCGTGGCGAATCTGTTCGCCCTGCGCACGCAGTCGCCCGATGTGCTGGCCCAGGCTGCGGCGCCGATCGGCCGCAGCAACGATGCCTGGCTCGAAAAACTCCAGGAATCCGCCCAGTTGACGATCGCGGCCTGGGGCAACCACGGCCACCTGCTCGGCCGCGCAGCGGAAGTCCGGCCGAGGCTGGCCAATCTGCATATTCTTGGCATGACCCAGCTGGGCGAACCCCAGCATCCGCTCTACATCGCGCAGACGGAGAACTATCAGCCCTGGGAGCAGCTCGCGCTGGCCTGATCGCGACCCAGTGAACACGATTCAACGGCCTCGCCCGCACATCGCGGACGCGCGGTAGCCCGGCGCTCCCGCGGGAATCAGTCGCCCCCGCCACCTCCATCCCCGCCACCTCCATCCGAGCTGGACTCCGACTCAGGCCCATTGGATTTGTTGGGTCGGCCGGAGTCGCCCGCGGTCGATCCGGAATGGACATCAGTCGATCCGCGGTTTTCCAGCCTTCTTTGCGGCGCTGGCTTGCGACCGCGTGCGGCTGCACGCAGCACCAGAATCACCAGCACCACCACACCCGCTACCACCAGAAGCTTCCACATGCTGCACCGCCTTGGCGTTTGGACTGCGCCAGCAGACGCGAACCCGTGACCACCGTGACCACGCTGGAGCATGCCCGCTGCCCGCGTGCAAGGCGAACACCTGTCGTATCTGCCAGCTCCCGTCACGCGGACCAGCGCGTAGGCTGCTGCTTTGGCCAAGCGCCGGCGGTCGAGCAGTAAGCGTCCGCCCACCTCACCTACCTTCCTGACCTGATTCTCCCGACCGTCTCCGGTTTCCCCAACGGAGGAGCGGTCGATGGCGTGTTCGGAGGTGCGGCGGTGGCGGGCGCA